>JAKAGC010000682.1 GCA_021817755.1 Acidobacteriota bacterium
TTTTCTTCCTGCTCTTTTAATTATGTTCCTTTCTTTTTCCAATACTCTATCCACAGGAATACCTCATCTCGTATGTCTTGCTCTACCATATGATACACTATACTCCCTATTGTTTTTTTACTGCATGATTTCTTTATTCAATTTTGCGATAATACCGTAAATCCAATTTAGGAAAGAGAGGAAGGGTGGAAGTATAAAATTTTCTGTGAGAACTAATATTAAATGTTTTACGTACAAAATTATCTCGATAGAAATTTTGTAATTATTTCTCGAAACATTTCATTAGTGAAAAAAGACTGTGATATAATGGTTGAACATGAAAAATACAAATAAGAATATTATCACATTGTTTCTTTTTTTGTTGTCGGGATGGATATCATTAATTTTCCAGGTTTCCTGGTTAAAAATGCTACTACCTGTTTTCGGAAATACTGTATGGGCCGTGGGAACTCTGTTAACAGCTTTCATGGGGGGATTAGCACTGGGTAGCTGGTTATTCGGGAAAATTGCTGACCGGACGGGTTCACCTCTTAAACTGTATGGAATTCTTGAGGGATTTATCGGACTGTATGGTATGGCTACGATTGTTTTGTTTAAAAATCTCCACCTGATCTATATTCCACTCTATGGACTGAGTGGGGGAGATAACGTGGTGATGGGAATAATAAAATTTTTCCTGGCTCTTATCCTGCTATTACCACCGACAATATGCATGGGAGGAACTCTTCCACTGCTGGCAAAGCAATTTACTACGGATTCATCGAAGGCGGGCTCAGGGATTGGTTACCTCTATACTGTCAATACGCTGGGAGCGGTAATCGGGACATTTGTTGCGGGCTTTTTTATGATCCCGATGATGGGGCTACACAATACGGTGATTTCTGCGGCAGTTTTTAATTTTATTATTCTTGGTGTGATACTTGTAGTGACCTATAAAGAGAAGGTGGGAATAAAATTACGGGGATTATTTGCGGGGGAGAAAATAAAATCTCGTAAAGAAGACAGATGGTTGCTTATTATTTATTTAACCTGCGGATTGACGGGTTTATCCTATGAAGTGATCTGGAACCGGATTTTAACTCTTCACCTGGGTAGCAGCGTATATGCTTACAGTATTATGCTGGCAGTCTATCTGGTGGGTATTACACTTGGAGCGGGCTTGGTAAGTGCCTGGATGAAACGGATTAAAAATCCTGTTCGATGGTTTGCAGCTTTTCAATTGATCCTGGCGTTTGATTTAATTGTAATTATTAATCAATTTGGTAATCTTTCGGAAATTATCGGGGCTATGGGAGAGATGATGGTGGGTCAAAGCTATTTTTCATATATAGCGAGTTTGACTTTTTCAACTCTTCAACTTCTCCTGCTGCCGACATTGATGATGGGCGCTTGTTTCCCTTTAGCGGTGAGATTGTATGTTAAAAACGACGAAGAATTGGGTGGCGATACTGGAAAGCTTTACGCAATGAATACTCTGGGAACGATAATTGGTTCCTTTGGGGGAGGATTTGTTTTACTTCCTTTGCTGGGAGCTCAAATGGGGTTATTGGTTACTGCTTCATTGAATCTTGCTGCGGGGATATATCTGGTAACTCGGGATAGTTTTTCAAAATTTAAAAAAGTGTTGGTTGGCGTGATTTGTGTGGTGGTTTTCTATGGGGGATATTTGCTTTTAACCTATCCGAACCAGGTGATTTTAAGCGCGGGTATTTTTAAATCAGAAGATCAGAATAAGATCCGTCTGTTAACCTTTGACGAAGATATTTATGCAACGGTGACTGTTGAAGAGCGTACTGGAGCTCGTGGAACCTGGCGGCAATTGAGTATGAATGGAGTAGGGGTTGCGGGTACTTCGAGTGAATTATTTACGATACAAAAATTGCAGGGGCATTTGCCTTTACTGCTTCATCCAAATCCGAAGAGTGTACTTCATATCGGATTCGGGAGTGGAGGAACAGCATGGGCGGTTTCACGTTACCCTGTGGAAAAAATAACAATCGCTGAAATTAGTAGGAGTGTCATTAAAAAAGCGTCAAAGTATTTTCAAATGGTGAACCATGGGGTTCTGAATGATCGGCGTGTAAAAGTGGTTTTTACGGATGGGAGAAATAAGGTTTTAGCGGATACAGAGACTTATGATGTTATATTATCGGATTCGATTCATCCGAGGTTCAGTGGTAATGGTAGTCTTTATACCTATGATTATTATGAACTATTGAAAAAACGATTGAAACCGGGTGGGTTGGTTTCTCAATGGCTTCCTTTTTATAGTATTACGCCTGAAAATTTTCGAATGATCGTAAAGAGTTTTTATAAAGTGTTCCCATATACGTCAGTCTGGTATACGAACAATACATTAAATTCATATGTAATCGTGATCGGGAAGTTGGATAATGGAAAAATCGATTTTGCCCGATTGGAACAAAAATTAAAGATCCCGGGAGTAGCTGCGGATTTGAAAGAGATCAATTGTGATTCTCCTTTTCGTATATTGGATTTTTTCTTTTTTGCAAATGAGAAGGTAAATACATTTACAGGTAATGTGAAGCTTCACACAGATGACAATATGGCGGTGGAGTATCTGTCGGGAAGGGCTATAAGCAAAAGTATTACGAGTTATTTAAATTTTATTTTATTGCTTCATTTTCGTGAACCGGTAACAGATTATCTGGTGGATTTGGATGTAAATGGGGAGAATAAAGGGGATATCCTGAAGACTCTTGATCTTTATTACCGCGTAACAAGTTTTAACTTAAATGGTCAACGGTTATTTTGGGAAGGACGACGGGAAGAAGCATTCAGGCAGTTTAATATTATCCCTCTTCTTGATCCGGAGTATAAATCTCCGGTGGAGTATTTTGGAGCTCCGTTCCAGGTGCCTTTTTTAAGACGATCATCAGTAGTATCTAACTAAGAATTGAGGTGAACAATGATACTAATTATTAATTGTATAGGAGAAAATCAAATAGCCATGACATTTAATACGACGCTATGGCAGATATATAAAAAAATAGGAGCAAATGTGGATTTTTGCCGCATATCGAAAGGAGAAACTGTTCCGGGATTAAAACATTACAGTCATGTGATTATATCGGGA
>JAKAGC010000683.1 GCA_021817755.1 Acidobacteriota bacterium
ATCCATTACCACTCCTTCAGGTTATATTATTTATTCCCAGGTGACAATGGAAGTACTTGATAAAGTTTGCAGGGCTCATGGTTTTCATGTCGATATTCCCTGGTATGATTTAACACCTGAACAACAATATATTGTATTGTATGGTAGTGATATAATAAAAATACCCTATGGAAAACATCCGCTCGAATCGAGAATGAAGTGGACCGGAATTACCGCCAAACCTAGAGAAGAGGGTTATTACAAAGGAATTCTACCTGTTATGGAGAATATATTACGACAGGACCGTAACGCCAATATTCTTCGTTTTGTACGGTCCACCCAGTGCACACATTGCTCTGGAAGCCGCCTAAGTTCTCGTGCCCTATCGGTAATGTTCCGGGGAAAGAATATTGCAGAAATGTCTCGGCTATCGATTCATGGTCTCAATTTGTTTTTTGAAACACTTGAACTTTCAATTAGTGAAACTCCAATAGAAACTATCCGACAGGAAATTCTCAAACGTTCCCGGGATTTGATCCAGCTTGGATTAGGGTATATTAGTCTTGATCGTGAATCTACTACATTGTCCGGAGGGGAAGCTCGAAGGTTACGGCTGGCATCTCAATTGGGTTCGGGTTTGAACGGGATTACCTATATCCTGGATGAACCAACTGCCGGACTTCATCCCAGCGAAACCGGGAAGCTTATCGAGATTTTACGGCGACTCCGGGATGAAGGAAATACGATTATTGTGGTGGAGCACGACGAAGATATGATTCGTAGTGCTGATTGGATCATCGAAATAGGGCCCGGTGCCGGAATAAATGGAGGGCATGTTCTTTTTAATGGGACTTTTTCACGGTTCCTCGAATCCCCTACTCCACCCGATAAAAACTCCCCACTACGTTTAGGAGAAAGTCGAACACGTGCATTTTTAACCGGGGAGGAAAAGATACCCACTCACCCCCAACGCATCGGAAATGGAAATACGTTGAGTATTAGAGGAGCGCGAGCACATAATCTAAAAGAAATCGACGTCTCATTCCACCTGGGAGCATTGAATACTGTAACCGGAGTTTCAGGTGCAGGAAAATCCACTCTTGTGCATGACATTTTAGCCAATGCTCTTAGAAAGCATTTTTATGGTGCACGAACTGAATCAGGAGTACATGCCGGTTTATATGGAATCGAGTTCATCGATAAGATTATTGAAATCGATCAGTCTCCAATCGGTCGAACTCCGCGAAGTAATCCTGCGACTTATACGGGGTTATTCGATCCTATTCGTGATCTTTTTGCAATCGAACCTCTCTCTATAGAACGTAAATGGGATAAGGGCCGTTTTTCTTTTAATGTGAAAGGAGGAAGGTGCGAAGCTTGCGAAGGAGCAGGCGTACTACGAATTGGAATGCATTTCATGGGAGAAGTCGATACACCCTGCGAAGAATGCGCAGGAAAACGATTCAATCCAGAAACTCTCGAAGTCCGGTACAAAGGGAAAAACATATATGATGTTTTAGAAATGCCCATTGCTGAAGCATTCGAATTTTTTAAAGATCATCCCGGAATTATTCGATACCTTAAGCCCTTAACCGAATTGGGTCTCGGATATATAACCCTTGGTCAACCTGCAACTACATTGTCCGGTGGAGAAGCCCAACGCGTTAAGCTCGCTACAGAATTAGCCAAACCTGCCACAGGTAAAACTCTCTATATTTTCGATGAACCCACTACCGGGCTTCATACAGCAGACATCGCCATCCTCCTGGAATCCATACACCGCCTGGTGGATAAAGGCAATACTGTAATAGCTGTGGAACATTACCGTGAATTTATTGCCGCTTCCGATTGGATTATTGTTCTAGGACCTGGGAGTGGTGATGAGGGAGGAAACCTTGTTTTTGCTGGATTACCACAAGAGATGGCAACATTTAAAACAATCTCGAAAGAATCCAAAGATTTATCTATTTTACCAGCCCAAACAACACTTAATTCTTCGCTTTCTTTATCGGAAGAATCTTATAATCCAGGTTTTATTGAATTGAGCCAGGTTTCGACTCATAATTTAAAGCATATCCATGCACGATTTCCTGTAAATCAATTAACCGTAATAACTGGTGTTTCCGGCAGCGGAAAATCCTCTTTTGCGTTTGATACCCTTTATGCAGAAAGTCGTCAACGTTATCTTTCCGGTTTTTCCACCTACGCCCGGCGTCTTATTCCTTCCCTATCCGGTGCCCGTATGGAATCATGTTCCAATCTGACTCCTGCAATTGCTATTAGTCAGGAGATGAACACACGTAATCCGCGGTCCACTGTTGGAACCATGACCGAGATTTACACATTATTCCGGCTTTTATATGCTCGTATCGGAAAGCGTGAGGATAATCATTCCATTTTAGAAAGCCTTGCAGAACAGGATAAGCACGAAACTCCCGATATTTTATCCCGTCTATTTTCTTTTAATCACATCCAGGGGGCTTGTACACAGTGCAGCGGGCTTGGGACAGTTACTCGTTGTGATTGGGAAAAGCTTGTAACTCAACCTGATAGTTCCTTGATCGATGGAGCGATGAATGGTACGAAAACCGGAAAGTTTTACGGTGATCCCTATGGCCAATATGTAGCCATACTCCAGGCAGTCGGAAAAAAAATAGGTATTGATTTTTCCAAACCGTGGAATAATCTTGATTCTGAACAGAGGAGAGTCGCTATGATGGGGACTGGTGATACCATTTATGATGTCACCTGGAAGTTCAAGCGGAAGAACCGGGAGGGTGAGCATGCGTTCAGGTCGGAATGGAAAGGATTTGCTAATCTTGTCGATGATGAATACACTAGAAAACATGCAGATCGGCGAGGTGATGCTATGCTTCCCCTCATGTCGCTCCTTCCTTGCCCGCAGTGCGGGGGAACACGGTTGAATAATACAGCACTTTCATTTTCAATTCTGGGGAAAAATATTGCTCAACTTTGTGCAGAGACAATAGAAAATAATATTGCATTTTTTCAGTATCTGGAATCAAGTGCCTTAAAGGATGAGGAAAACAATCCTACCCGGTCAATTTCAAAATATGATTTGGAAATTACATCAGAAATACGAAAAGAAATTA
>JAKAGC010000684.1 GCA_021817755.1 Acidobacteriota bacterium
TTCATTATAGCCCAAAAAAAGAGAGACCCCAAAGGAGTAAAAAATGAGAAAAGCAATGTTGATCTTAGCCGTAGCCACAATGTTTATGTTTGTAAGTTTTGCCGGAGCTCAGGATTGCGGTAAATGCCCAATGAAAACCCAATGCGATCCTTCAAAAGTTCAGGAAACCAAAAAAACTGATGACCAGGACCCAATGGTCTATGTTAAAAAAGACGACAAGACCTATCATTTAAAAGATTGTAAAATAGTAAAAGCTGCTGCAGCAGATACTTTTAAACCCATTAAATTAAGTGAAGCGGTAAAATTGGAAATGAAGCCTTGCACAGAATGCAAACCGCCGGTTGTAAAAGTCGAAACCCCTCAAAAAAATCAATAAATATATTTCTTTCTTCCCGGATTGAACTAATCGATTAATTATTTCTTATTCTTGAGAAAAAATTCAATCCGGGAATCACTTCAATTGTATATATTCCTTCAATTCCGTATTTTTTCCTGATATTAGATCATCTGCAACAATTGATAATTTAAAATACCCTTTATGTTCATCTGGAAAAAGAAATGATAGAGAGATGCTTTCTTCCTGAGAATTAAAGGTATTTTCATTCTCATAAATAACTGCCTGAGAATTATCAAATAAACGAATATTTAATTTAACTTTTCCAGAAAGAACCGTATTTCCTCCCCCTTTTCCCTCATTGCTTTTACGAAAACCATTAACACTGAAAGAGAGTCGTCGACCTTCCAATTTGTACTGTGATATAGTCAAAGGCCTGGCTTGCATCCAATCGGATATCCAACTCAATTCTTCTTTCTTAAATCCAGTTTTGTAAAATAAATCGTTATCACTTCCTATTACTTGTAATTCGATTTTTTTATCACTAGATACTCCATCAAATGGAAATATAATATCATAATACATATCGACATGTTCAACCACTTTATCCAGACCATCGATTAAAATAACCGGGTTCACTACAATCCCTCCGGTCCGTAATGCAAGGGTTTTATATATTTTATCAAGCCCATAATCACTGGTTGTGTCTTTCGTCTGTGAAATTGTCAAAACATTAAGCCCAACATTCGCAGATAATAATGAATCGGTTAAATCGGAAACAGGAGTAAATCCTTCGAGGTCGAAATACTTTTCTACTTTACCGAGTTTATCCAATACCGGAGGAACCTTTTCACGATTTTTCCCGGTAATGGAAGAAAGAAAAACTCTAATCTTCTCGCTAAGCGCCATAAAACGGGTGGAATATGAATCCGCCTCTTTTTTATTAATGTGAATAATCCATCGCTCTCCGTTTTTTTCCTCTTTAGCCATCAGAGAAGCAATTTCGAGAAATCGGTCAAGATTTGATTGTAAAAATTGAGAGCAATAATTACTCCATACAGTACTGAAGTAATCTATAAAAAAACGGATTGAACCGATATCAGTTTTCTTCGCAGCGAATCTTCCTTCAAGATTCTGAAGGAGATTATTTAATGATCGTTGAAGTGCATCTTTATCCTGGTTGAGGGTTTCAATATCCTTCTCCAGAGAGGATTGAATAAATTTCACAATATCTTCTTTGGGAGCTGTGGTATCTATTTTATAAATATTAGAAGGTGTTCTTACCAGTAATCGATCAGATGGAGTAAGAAAACGATTCACAAAATTTATAATATATGCCCTTACGTCCGGTGAGCATTCATCTATATCAAAGGAAAGAGCAAATTGTCTTATAAGGTGCTCATCTTGAATATCCCTGGCAATTGAGCGTTCTTTCCTTGAAAACTCCCGTATTTCACATGGGGCTCCATTCACTCTTAATTGGAAATCCTTCTTCTCGAGGTTTGTAATGTAAACCGGTGGGGTATTTCCCTCCCCTTTTGTCATTACACGTACAGAAAGTTTCAATAACACTTCTTCTTGTGCTTCAGAAAACACCTGACTCCCGATGCTCATTATTATCAACAATACAAAAGGGATAAAAATATTTTTTTTCATTTCACGCTCCAGAAGCAGTTTTAACAAATAAAATAAATTCTGTCAAGATTTTAGTTGACAAATAATAATTGTATATTATAATATTTGTATGATACAAACTTTAAACAATACAAATAAGGCGCGCTAATGAAACAAGAAAATGAAAATCGATTTTCAGAGTTAATCGGTCAATTGATACGGCGATTAAGTTTATTAAATCGCGATCAGATGGTATGTTACGGGGTTACTCTTTCCCAGTGTTATGTATTGGAAACACTTTTTCAAAAAGGGAAACGGACAATGAATGAATTAAGCCAGGAACAAGGTGTAACGGTAAGCACAATGACTCGAATTGTTGATGTATTGGTTCGAGATGATATTGTTCGGCGTGAAAACGACCCGAAAGACCGCCGTATAGTATGCATCGAATTAACTGAGAAAGGAGAAGATTTGGCTACCAAACTGGAAGTATGTACACAAGAATTCATGTCAAAAATATTGGAAAATATCCCGGAAGAAAAACGCGAGCAAGTGATCGAATCGATGAGCTTACTGGATAAAGCAGTCGAAGCATTCAACTTTTCGTGTTGCACGGTTCAAGGAACATGGAGGAAAAAAGCATGAACAAAGAGACAAATAAAAAATCGTGCTGTGCCGGTAATACGGTACAGATTAAAGAAACTACCAAAAGTTGTTGTTGCAGCGGTTCATTAACAGAAAATACAAAAGAAGTAAATTCTCCGGCTTTTATAAATGGATGGATTGATACAAAGATAGGAAAAATTCCTTTGGTATCGACAAAACTAAGCAGAGAAGACAAAATAGGAGGATTGAAAGTACGTATGAACTTTGGAAGGATGAAATATATGGTTAATCCTGGTTTGTATGGAATCGGAAACCCGGGAGACAATTCGATTGTTTTTGTGACAGCGAATTATAAATTAACATTCGATACTTTAAGAAAAGAGCTTGGAGGATTGGATGCCTGGATATTGGTTTTGGATACGAAAGGAATCAATGTTTGGTGTGCGGCTGGAAAAGGCACATTCAGTACAAAGGAACTGGTAAAGCGTATTGAAGAAACCGGTTTAAAAGAGATTGTATCCCACAGAAAGTTGA
>JAKAGC010000685.1 GCA_021817755.1 Acidobacteriota bacterium
TCGATCATTACCATCCTCCCCAGCGTTTTGGTGATTTAACGTATAAGAATAGTTCTATTCTTAATCTCCCTTTGGATATACCCATATTTGTAATGACAGGACGTCTCGATACAGTACAAAAAGGATATGATATTTTATTACATGCAATTGAGTACTTCAAGCAGGATGAAATAAAAGTCGTATTAGCTCCCATGCCAATAAAGAAAACCGATCTCGAGGTTTTTGAGGAAATAGCCCGGAAATGCCATGGAAATATAACTATTTTTCCTGTAAAAATGGATAAAGGTTTTAAGGAATTGCTTATGGGAAGTACTTTTGGAGTAATGCCTTCTGTATACGAACCATTTGGATCCGCCATCGAGTATATCGTCAATGGAACTCCTGTAATTGCCCGGGACACAGGCGGTTTGAAAGATCAAGTAATCCAACGAAATAGTGGATTTCTTTTCAGGGAGGATCCCGCAACCTATACTCTCCATAATATCGATGCGTATGTGAAATCAGCAGAACATGTTTGGAATAGAAAAGAAAATCCATGGTACAATGAAATGGTGAAGTCTCTTGTTGAAACTATGAGAGAAGCTGTTTTGATGTATAAGAATAATAAAGAGGGCTATTTTCAAATGGCTTATAATGGACTCGAACAAGCCCATCGATTTGATTGGAAACAAGCTTCAGATAGCTATTTATCTACATTCAAGACATCTTTAATTTCGAAATAAACATTTTATTTACTTTATCAAAAAACACATCTTATTCCGGGAGTTTTTCGGATAATAGAAAAGGGATATTCGATAAATCAAATCAATATCAGTGTATAAAAGTAGAAATTTTATCTTCTATTTTTGTTATTGACAGCGTCTTTTAAAGGTCATATAATATTTCAACCGATAAAAAGGGGATTTAACAGTATTTGTAGAAATCAAGGGTAAATCATTCTATGAAGAGAAGTTAAAGGAAAAATTTGTAGGAAAAAAATTCATAACAGATCGTTTTTTGCTAAAAAATATGAAAATGAAAATAAAGATTTATCTAAAAATTTAAAAGGAGAAATTGAGATGAAAAAATGGACATTTTTATTACTCGTATTTTTGCTTCCCTTAATCTTAATAATTAACGGGAACACTATTGAACTTGAAGGAGAGGCGATGAAAGTAAAGCCAATTGGAAAGGCTCCAGGTATCAGCGATCAAAAAAAATCCACGAATCTGAATCTTGATGAAACATTTGGGAAAATACCCCTCTATTTTATTCCCAACAAAGGGCAGGTAGATAGTAAGGCCTTATATTATGCCCATACCCAGCGTTATACTTTATGGATGACAAAAACTGGGCTCGTTTTTGATACTTTGAGAAGAGTAGAAGAACTTAATAAATCCAGTAAAGATATAAAATATGAACGGGATGCTTCCCGTTTTTCGTTTCTAAACGCTAACCCTGATCCCGTACTTATTTCTGATAAACCCACAACCAATAAAGTCAGTTATTATAAAGGGAATAATCCTTCTCAATGGCATACTGATATTTCTACTTCAAATGCAGTCACTTACCGTGAACTTTATCCCAATATTGATTTGAAGGTTTATGGAGTGGAGAGTGCAGTTGAATACGATTGGACTGTAAAACCCGGAGGAAATCCGAAAGATATCGCATTTTCCTACGACAATGTGAAAAATGTCACATTGGATAAAGAAGGAAATCTGGTTATTCGAACAGTTTTTGGTGAATGGAAGCACAATAAACCAGTAGCTTACCAGATAATCGAAGGGAAAAGGAAATCCGTAGACGTAAAATTTAAAAAAATAAAAGCTGGAAAATATGCTTATGGTTTCCAGTTGGGAAAATATAATAAAGTATATGACCTCATAATCGATCCTCTTGTAGTTGCGTTTATTTCATGTATTGGGGATGATGGACTTAGTGCTGTAGTAAATATGAATATAGATGAAAATGGATATATTTTTATCTCAGGGGAAGTATTTTATAGTAATTTGCCTGCTATTAATGCATATCAGGAGATAAATAACGGAAGAAATGATATTTACTTATTCAAATTATCTCCGGATGGGAAAAATGTTTTATTCTGTACCTATTTTGGTGGGAATACTGATGATTTTTGTGGTTTTAGTACTTTTGATAATAATGGCAATATCTACATTCTAAGTCTTACGTATAGTAATGACTTCCCTCTTATGAATGCATTTCAATCAACAAGTATTGGATCTCCTGATGTCGGAGTGTTTGCATTTTCAAATGATGGGACTACCTTACTTTTCTCTACATATTTAGGTGGGTCAGGAGAGGATTCTCCAATTGGAATTAGTGTTATGAATACAGGAGAAATTTGTATTACTGGAGTAACCCGTAGTCATGATTTTCCAATTCAAAATGCAATTCAACCAACGCTTAATGGTGGTGAATGGGAAAGTGATGCATTTGTTACAAAGTTTTCACCTTTGTGTTCATCGCTTATTTTTTCAACCTATCTGGGTGGTTCCTCAGAAGAGAGTAGTGCTTATCTTAAGACAGATTCTATTGGGAATATTTATGTTGTTGGACATACTTCAAGCTCAGATTTCCCTATGGTTAACGCAGCACAGGGAACAACTGGGGGTGGCTCGGATTGCTTTATAACAAAACTATCTTCCGATGGTTCTGAAATTATTTATTCAACATATATGGGAGGAGCTGGAAATGAAGATTTAAGACGTGTATTAATAAACAGTAGTGGTTTATTAACACTTTTAGGAACTACAACCGGTAATAACTTTCCTACAACTGCTAATGCATTTCAAACAACCCCTCCAAATAGTGATTATTCGAATGGGTTTGCAACGAAGCTTTCTTCAACCGGATCCATTGTGTATTCAACATATCTTGGGGGAAGCGACTGGTCGATAGAACCCATTACGGGAACCATCACCGATAGTGGTACTTTATATATAGGAGGTTTTACATACAGTTTAAATTTTCCTGAAATTAATACTTCTTTTTTGGGGAGTATTTATACCAGCACTAACGCTTGCCTACTTGAATTGTCTAATGATGGCTCTTCCTTACTTTTTGCGTCCAGAATTCCTTATTTA
>JAKAGC010000040.1 GCA_021817755.1 Acidobacteriota bacterium
GTATTAACATTTCATGGTCTACTCGAACAATCTGTTGCCGTTGTGAAATAATACGCGTTTTTACGAGGGTTTGATTTTCGGAGGTACGATAGAGTGTATTTGTAAATCCATCTATTCTGGAAAATTCATCAGCATAAGAATCATTTCCGGTAATTCCCATTAAAATACACTGACTTCCGAGTTTAACAATATTGGAAGCCACATTCCCCGCCCCACCAGCTCGACACTCCTCTTTTTCTACCTTAACTACAGGAACGGGGGCTTCGGGTGATATACGATTCACACTTCCAAAAATATAACGATCCAGAATAACATCCCCAAATACCAATACTTGTTTTTCTTTAAAATGCGAACATATTTTTTCAAATCGTTTTATCGATGTCATAGAATTCCTAAATTGGGGTACCATTAGAATTGACCCTATTAATTTTATTATCGGATATTTCAAACAATGATTCCTTCAAAGTTATAAATGGAATGCTTATAAAAAAGAACAATAGGAATTTTATTTCTGTATCCCCATAATTATATTCAAACAAACCGGCCACCAGGAAACCGATAAATACAAATAATACCCCAAGAGGTATTACTTTTTCAGCGTGAGGCATAATTTTAATTTTTCTTACAAGATTAATAATAATAGATACAAAAGCAATTAAAAGGCTTAATAAACCTAGAATTCCACGTTCGGCTGCAACCTGAAAAAAATTATTATGCAAATGAAGATTCGTTTGCTGGGCTTCGGGGGGTTTATAACGATCGTAAACCATGGGAATATTATTGGGGCCAACTCCGGTCACAGGGTAATCCTTCACTATATTTACTGCCATTCGCGCCATAAAAATTCGATCTTTATTTGAAGCATCGTTTATATCAACAATTGAAATAAAACGATTTTTCACGGTAGGAGGAAGAAATATAAAAGCTAATATAATAAAAGGGATTGCGATATATAGAATTTTGGGTTTGAAGTAAATAATAAATGTACCGAGTGCAAAAGCAATTCCTATCCAAATAGATCGCGTTAATGATAAATATATGGTAATGAGTATCAAAATCAGACCTATTGATATGGCTATACGCATCTTGAATCGTTTTTCATAAAAAACATAAACAAAAAAGAAAATAAAAGTCAGCATCAGGAGACCGGAGAAAGTCATCCAATGGGAAAGGAATCCTTTTAACCGGAAATCAAGCGAAACACCTCCTCTGCGGAAGGCATCAACAATACCGATAGCGGCTGAAAGTACGCCTGAAATTAAAACAGTATAGAGAGAAATAATTAACCTTTTTTTTGAAGTTATGATGACCAGGAACAGAGGAATCAATAAATAAAGAAATGCTTCTTTATTATCTTTAATACTAACCCATCGATCGACTGCTGTCAGTGAAGAAATTAAGGTCACTACTGCATACAGCAATAAAAACTTATAATAACGGGGAAGTGCGGGAATATAAAACCCATTCAATATCGTGTAACCAATCCACTGTAAAAGTAATACTGTAAATAAAATATAACAACCCGCTATCGAAAAGTTTATAAGGAATAAAAAACCGAGCAGCAGGTAAAATGTAACATCACTTTGAATATTGAATAATTGCTTCATAGACTTCATCCGTAGTAATATTTTTCATACAAGGTATTATATCATAAATGCACCGTCTTTGCGTACAGGGTTGACAATTCATAAGGTGCCGTATAATTGAGACATCATGCTCTCTCCAGGGGCCACTAATAGCTGGGATATTGGGACCAAACAATGCTACAATTGGAGTGGGAGTCAAAGAAGCAAGATGCATAGGACCGGAATCGGCTCCCACGAATACCGAGCACCGGGAAATGACATATATTAACTCTGGGATGGTTAATTTGCCAGTCAAATTATGTATGGGAAGACGAGAACATAGATAATCTCCTTTCATTTTTTCATCAGTACTATTTCCAACAAGAAATACATTCCAATTACGAGAGATAAGTTGTGCTGCTAATCGTTCAAAATTATCTAACCCCCAATCCCGGAAATTATTTCCTGCTCCCACATGGAAAACGGCTTTATTCCCATGAGTTTCTAAAACTGAAATATCCATCTTATTAGACACAAGATGATGATCTATGGATAAAGCAGGATAAGGCGGAATCGAATCGCTTGTAACAAAACATCCCAAATGCTCCAACAATCTAGCTTGATTATAAACTGAATGATTAGGTGAGTCTGGATTATTTCTGGGAGAAAAATGAGTATAAGCCCAATTACGGTTAGGAGTGCGGTATCCGATACGACATTTTATACCACTGAGCCAGGTAAGTTGCGCACTACGGGGTCCGGAATGAAAATCCACTACTGCATCATAAGTTTCAGACTGAATTTTTTTTCTAAAATTCCACATCTCTTTGATTCCCATCTTCCGAGGGACGACTATGACTTGATCAATACCGGGAATAAGACGGGCAAGCTCAGCATAAGGCTCTTCTACTATGTATGATAGGAGTGTATTGGGGAAGCGATGTTTAAAAATTTGAATAGAGGGGATAGTTAAAACGATATCCCCTAGCAGCCGCAATCTGATAAATAGAACGCGTTCCACTAGTCGGTAATAGTTATGGCTTCATCCAGCATCATAACGGGAATTCCTTCCCGTATCGGAAAAATCCTTTTACAACCTTCGCATTTCAAGCCATAGCTATCCTTTTTGTACTCCACCGGTTCGACACCGGTTTTGCATGCGGGGCATGCCAATATGTCCAATAATTCTTTTGAAATAATCGTTTGTTCCATTTTTTCCTTCTATTTAAAATTTGGTAAATATGTCTTCCGATTGACATTTTCTCATGGATAGGGTTTCATGTCAACGGGGTGGAAAAATAAATTCATCCACAAAAAACAACTGCAAGAGTATTATTCAATCTCAATAATGGCAATGGTAATATCGTCTTCAATATTTCCATCGGTAAATGAGTAAACTGCTTCTTTTATTCTTTTAATAATTTCGGATATTCCCGTATGAGCACCTTCACGATAAATAGTGGTTAACCGTTCTTCGCCGAACTCCTCCAATTTCGAATTTTTTGCCTCAGTGACACCATCGGTGTAAAAAAGAATTCTATCTCCTGGTTCAAGGTATAATTCTCGTTCTTCAAATTTAGTATCCTTGAACACTCCAACAAAAAAACCTTCGGAATTAAGAGGAACGACTTCGCCGGAATTCACTTTTAAGAGGAGAGGAGATGGATGATTGGCATTGGTATAAACGAACTTCTTCTCTTCCTGAAAATATATCCCGTAAAAAGAGGTAAAATATTCTCCAGAATTCAAATATTGGAAGAACTCTTGATTTAAAATTTCATATAACAATTCGGGAGAAAGAACATCCTTGCCATACAATGAGAAGAATACCTTCAACATTGAAGATATTAACGCCGCAGCAACACCATGACCTGATATATCGGAAATAAAATATCCATAAATATTTTCTTCTAAACGGGTGATATCGATAAAATCACCGGATACCTTCTGCAACGGAATAAATAGAAAATCACATTTGACTCCTGGAAATTCTTGTAAATCCTTTTTTTTGGGCAAAAATGTCGTCTGAAATTCTGCTGCCAGGTCTAACTCAAAATCAAAATCCTCTTTCATTCTGGAGAGTTTTTTCATTTTTTCAACTACTTCAAAACTCTCTACTTCATCATCTAATTTCGTCCGTTTATCTTTCTTCCCATCAGCATATTTTACCAAAGTAACTTTGTTGCCCTTTTCATTGTAAATAACTTCATCATAAGCATTAAGAGTCATCATAATCCCTTTACCATGCTCATTAAGAAAATTTTCAGGATTCTGAGGATCAGGAATCGATGTTAAATCGAATCCTTTTCCCATATCTTCTATAGTTAATTTTAAATAATCAGTTGTGGAAAAAACTTTGATATCGACCACTTTATTTACATTTTCCGGACGTAGAGCTTTTTCCCGTAGAGCCCTGTTATACTCACCGGAACTCAATAGCTTCTGTTTTTCTTCATAAGAAATTTCAAGGTTCCCGTGTTCGATTGCATTAATCAAAATTTCCTGGAGTCCAATTTTCATAAAAGATATTTCTCCAAAAATATAATCGACATTTGCAAAAATATAATCGGTTACGGAAGGGATAATATGTATATCATTAGAAATCTTGAGATGACGTTTTTCCCATTGTAAAAAGGAAGCACTTAGTTTAACACGTATTTTCTTAAATAATATTTCAATTTTACTAATAAGGTATTTCAAATCTTTGGGTTTAAAAGGTTTCTTTAATAATTCTACCGCGCCATTTCTCATTGCACTCAAGATCAAATTATGATCAGAATAGCCAGTTATTACAATAATGGGGACATCCTTATCTATTTCTTTAATTTCTTTTACAACAATATTTCCGCTTTTATCTGGTAATCGAATATCGGAAATAACTATATCGGGAGAAAATTCTCGAAATTTCTCAATACCTTCGTTTCCGCTTTCTGCCAGTATTACTTCATAATTGTAAATCATAAAAAAATCTTTCAAGTATTCTAGTAAATCCACATTGTCATCAATGATTAGTATACTTCCTTTGTAGCTCATTTTAGTTTACCCTCCGCAAATTCGACGATTTTTTGAGAAATATTCGGTAGTGAGATCTGGTATTCAACTCCCCCCAATTCAAAAGCACGTTTAGGCATTCCATAGACGATGGAAGATTCCTGATCCTGACCAATTGTTCGAGATTGATTGAGCCTCATTTGCAAGATTCCCTGGGCTCCATCTTCGCCCATACCTGTGAGGATGATTCCAAGGATTTCCGGACCTCCAATCCGGGCTGCCGATAGAAACAATACATTCACTGCCGGTAAATGAAATCCGACTGGTTTTCCT
Organism: Acidobacteriota bacterium; assembly: GCA_021817755.1. GTDB lineage: Bacteria > Acidobacteriota > Aminicenantia > UBA2199 > UBA2199 > JAKAGC01. The sequence goes on from JAKAGC010000040.1 coordinate 4,890, forward strand.
TCAACCAATCGGGTATAAAACAATCCGGAGCGTTTTTGAATTTCAAGATGAAAATTTCCTGGAGCCACCACCACTTTTCCTGGTGTCAACGGTTCATTATTTTCTGCAACCTTTACATTGAGAGTAGTTTTTTTATTCAATTGTTCGGCCAATGATTCGACAAACGTGGCCGGCATGTGTTGAACTATAGCAATACCGGGTGTATTCTGAGGTAAACGCATTAAAACCTGTGTTAATGCCTGTACTCCCCCAGTAGATGATCCCATTAAGATAACTTTATTGGAAGTTTGGATATGATCCGCAGCAGTTTCAATAATGGAACGGTTTTCCTTTTGAACTCCTTTTCTTCTAATATTAGAAGTAACAGCATTACGCACTTTTCTAACAATTTCATCTTTTATATCATCAAGAGTCTGCCATGTACTAAGTTCAGGTTTAGGGAAATAATCGACTGCTCCGATTTCTAATGCCTCTAATGTCATAGCGGCACGATCTTTCGTTAATGTACTTATCATTACTACTGGTGTGGGACGAGATTGAATAATCTTTTTTAGAAATTCAATCCCATTCATCCGGGGCATTTCCACATCAAGGGTAATAACATCGGGCCAATTGGTTTTCATAATATCCCGAGCATGAAAAGGATTGGAAGCAGTGCCGATAATCTCAAAATCAGGAAGCTTTGCAAATAAATCCTTTAAGAACGTTCGAATAACAATCGAATCATCAACGATCAGCAATTTGTATTTTCGCGTTTCATTCATAATTATATTTCCATACGAGCTCTTTCACGGTATTTTTCTTCGATTGAGGAGATATTCCCCAAATTCTGAATTACTTTCTTTACGAGTACTTTGCCAGTTTGAGGAAAAAAGAATAACTTTCGTGCCGATCTACCACCAAGATCACTAGAAACTACTGGAATATTTTCCATTTCAAGAAATGCTTTAATAAATCGAATATTATTTTGACCTATATTGGAAGAAGTATTGGCAATGATATCTGCTCCCCCAAAAATTTTGGCTTTTAATTTTGATCGATCAACTTTCAATTTAATCAATTCCCCTAATAATAGTTCCATTGCCCACATACCATACCTGGCCACTGGACTCAAAAATATCTCCTCATCCCTAAAATCCCCAGGTAGCAGGAAATGATTCATCCCGCCAATTTTCCCATCTTCCTGGTAAATACACGCAGAGACACAGGATCCCAGTATGGTTGCAATTCCTTCGCTCTTGTTGGATGCATAATATTCGCCAATATTTATGATCTTAACGTTCTGTTTGAATTTGTTAATATAGATGTCTTTCATCCTACCTTCTTATAGATCGATTTCCCAATAAATTTGAATAAATGATTATACTTGAAAAGATTTTCAGAATGGCCAGAAAAAAAAAAGCCCGGCGTATTCATTACAGCATGAAATTTCTCATATACTGTTTTGCGGGTTTCATGATCGAAATATATTACTACATTTCGGCAAAAAATAATATCAACACTATGTTTAAACCGGAATGGATCATAAACCAAATTGATACGTTTAAATACTACATATTGACGTAAGCGAGATTTTAATTTGTATTCAGTGTCAGAAACCCGATCAAAATAAGCATCCAATTTGGGGGCATCTATCCCCTTGAGTTCTTCCAAAGTATATTGTCCTGATACAGCTTTATTCAATACATCAGTGTCTATATCGGAACCTAATATTTTTAAATCCAAAGTAGTGGGGATTACCCCGTGAAACTCTTCCAGTAATTCCAACAGAATTGTATATACCTCTTCTCCCGTGGAACAACCTGCACTCCATACCCTTAAAAACTGTTTACCTTTTGATTTTTTACTTTCAATTATCTGCGAAAGTACCGTACTACGTAACATTTCGAACTGGTTATTCTCCCTATAAAACTTTGTCAAATTTGTAGTCATCCGGTTAATGAAACGGGCAACTTCCGCTGGATCCGATTCCAATAATACAATATAAGGTTCAAATGAAGAATATCCCAACTCCCTTAGGCGTTTATATAAACGGGATACAACCAGTGCCCGTTTACTCTCCACCAAATGTATCCCAGTTGTCTTAAAAACGATATCGCGTATTTTGAGGAACTCTCCGTCGCTTAACCTGACCTCGACAATTTCCATTTTCTCCGTCATACGATATCGTCCATGTTATTTAATCCAAATTTTATCCATTACTAATTCCGATTTGATCTTCTTCCATTTTAAAAATCTCTTTTAATTTTAAGAGAATGATAAACTTTCCATCCTTCTGACCGATACCGATCAAATATGAAGATGGAATCTGTTGCATTTGGGGTGCATCCGATATTTCTTTCCGGGTAAACTGGATGACTTCCGAGACGCAATCCACAATAATCCCCATTTTTTTTCCATTAATTACTGCGATTAAAATAATGGTTTTATGATCGTAGGGACGTTCTTCAAATCCCAGTCTCACACGAAAATCGAATACTGGAATAATATCGCCGCGGAGATTTATTATTCCTTTCGTAAATTTTTCGGCATTGGGAAGTGGTGTGATCACATGAAGAGTCACTATCTCGTGAACCTGACGGATACCAATTCCGTATTCCTCTTCTCCAACCATAAATGTAAGATATTCGTTAATTTCCCGTATTAAATCACTATCTTCGTCTTCTTCATCGTCGTCTTCTTCGTAATCTATTTCTCCTTCATCATTAACAGAACTTCCCACTCTTACTTCATGAGATTCCTCGTTATTCCCATTTTCATCAGGAGAGAGAGTCTCTCTAACATCAAAATCCGGATCAACTTCTTCTTCATTAAAATCGTCTTCTTCTTTATATCTCGCAGAATTCTCAGATTTTACGGCCCTGGGCATTACTGATTCCCGGTCTCCTTTTTCTTTTCCCTTAAGATAATCCGTGGAATCCGGTAGGTATCCTTTTTTCCTTCCTTCATCTTTTAAACGGACATCCTCGATTACTTCCGCTTCCACCAATGAATCCGGTTTGACTTCTTTAACATTTTTTTCATCAATACCAAAAATATGAGCTACAAGATCCCGTTCCAGCACCGAGGCATAAAGTATACTCAGAGGTATCCCTTCGCCAGTAAAGTTGTCATCTTTTAGGACTAACTCCATATCAACATTTCGTGCGAGAATTTCTCCGGTTTTTTCAATTTCATTGAGAAAGTCCAATGGATTTTTTCCTCCGAGGGCTTCATCTTTTAATTCAAATTGAACCAGATATACTTTCTTTCCTTGTTTTCTTAATGCATCTATTCTTTGTTTATCAATTTTAACCGATGTATCTTGTATATCTTCTTTAATTTTTGTAACTACTTTATTAACCGGTTTGGAGTCCAGACATTTTTTTAATTCCTGCAAATTCACTCGAATATCGTAATCATCACTTTGTTCGCTGTCTTCCAGCATGTCTTTTAATTTATCTATAGCTTTCAATACACTGGATGATATCTCAGAATTAAAAACAAGTTCATTGTTCCTGACCAGGTTAAATATATCTTCCATTTTATGGGAAAGTTTTTCGATATTTTTGAGGCCAAGAAAAGATGAACCTCCCTTTATGGAATGAACGGCTCGAAATACCCGGTTTATCAATTCATTGTCCGCGCTTCCTTGTTCTATTATAATAATATCTTCTTCGATATTCTTGAGATGCTCCAGGGACTCCTCGACAAATTCGGGGATCAAATCGCCAAACTCACTCATACTAACCTCCTGGTAAACAAAATCATTTTATTAAATTCCATCGATCACTTCAATTTCATCAGAAGAGAACAGTTTATTTACATCTAATAGCATAATGAATTTCTTTTCTTTTTCCACCATGCCTTTGATGAATTTTGTACCTTTTCGTTCGGTAAATTTAGGAGGTGGGACAATATCGTCATCTTTAATGGTAATCATATCGGAGACGCCATCCACTAGCATTCCCAGTAGACGACCTAGTACTTCCAATACAATGATGACCGAGTATTCATTTGCTTTCTGGATAGGTAATTGAAACAATTTGCGTAAATCGATAATGGGAACTGCTGTTCCTCTTAAACTCAATACTCCCAGGATAAATGCGGGTGCTTCGGGTATTACCGTCAGCTCCTGGTTCCTGATAATCTCTTTAATGCGGGTTAATTCGATCCCATAATCCTCTTCCAATTTAAATGTGATGTATTGTTTTTCGTCGATCGCCATCAATCCTCCAGGCTATATAAGCGTATTCCAGTTTTCATGCTTAAATATCCATCATTCGTTCAAGACCGGGAATATCCAGAATAAGTGAAATACTTCCATCTCCATTCAATGACGCTCCGATAATCCCCGGGATAGAACGGTAATTATCCTGTAAATTCTTTATAACCGCTTGAGAAATTCCCAATATTTCATCCACATATATACAAAACTTTTTAAAGGTACTTTCAACTAATACGACGATACCTTTTTGGAAATCTTTTTCCTGGATATCTTCATCTCCCAGATATTTGTGTAACCTCACCAATGGATAAACTTCTCCACGGAGATTAACAAGGTCTTTAGCGCCTTTGACGGTTTTTAGATCCAACGTTGCCAACTGAAAAGATTCGACGATGGCATCTAGGGGAACGATATATGTCCGCTCACCGATACGCAGTCTCATACCGTCTATAATAGCAATAGTCAGTGGGATTTTTATCTTAAAACGCGTTCCTTTCCCAATTGTAGATGAAATTTCGATACGGCCTTTGAGGGATTCGATATTTTTTTTCACTACATCCATTCCCACTCCCCTTCCAGAAATCTCAGTTACAACCGCTGCTGTGGAAAACCCAGGCATAAATAGGAAAGAATAAATCTCTTCGTTGCTCATATTCTCTTTCGGTTTTTTTGTCATTCCCTTGGAGAATGCTTTTTTATATATGACATCCGGATCAATGCCTTTTCCATCGTCTTCGATTTCAATAATCACATTTCCTTCTTCCTGGTAGGCACGCATCCAGATATTTCCTTTTTCCGGTTTTCCTACTTTTCTACGATCTTCCGGCGTTTCAACTCCATGATCTACCGAATTCCGAACCATATGCTTTAAGGGATCGGCAATCTGTTCGATCATAGTTTTATCCAGTTCGGTTTCTTCTCCGGAAATATGAAGTTCTATATTTTTCTTCTGTGAATTAGCCAGATCACGAACTACCCTGTAAAAGCGTTTAAACGTACTTTCCAGGGGAACCATACGAACCATCATGATTTGTTCTTGCAAGTCCCGTGATATTCTATTTAATTCGGTGGTACTATTGATGATTTCCTTGATCCCGGTTTGTTGTGCGATCATAGAAATCCGTGATACGGAAATCACCATCTCACCGATAAGATTAATGAGCTTATCAAGTTTATCGGTTTTAACTCGTATTGTGGAAGCAATCTGAACTTTCTTACTTTTCTGTTTCTTTTTTAGTATTTTTTGAATTTCCTCTTTTTTGACGGAGGTTTTGGCAACAATTTCCTCCCCGATTTTTTTATGCTGGGCGGCAATGCGTTCCACTTCTTCTTCTTCAATTACGCCTTCGTCAACTAAGATTTCACCGATTTTTTTATCGGCCAGTTCCGTATCTACATCTTCCACAAACCTGGAGTTGATATCGCTGATTTCAATCGGGTTCTCATCATAAACAAAAATAAATACGTCTTTTACTTCATCAAAGGTATTACGGGTGCGTAGTATAAGGTCGTAAAAAATATAATTTTTATAAGGGTCTATTTGTTCAAGCTCGGGGATACGGCTAATATTGGCACGTATTGAATCGAAAGAGCCCTGCTCCGATAATTCCCTAAGAAGCAGAATCGGATCCTGACCACGGTTGAAGATATCTTCTTTCAACTCCACATGAATGCCAAAGTATTTTGCTTTTTTGACTTTCCTGGCTTCCCTTTTTTCTTCCACTTTAAATTCGACAGGTTCCGTAACTCCTTTGAACCGATTCAATGATGCCTCAATTTTCGCAATTTTCTTCTCTTCTACAGGGGGACCACCAAAATAGAATTCGATAAAACCTTTGAGGATATCTATGGATTCAAGTATAAGGGAGATCAGGTTTTTTGAAATGCGTAATTCGCCTTGACGAACACGATCCAGGATATTTTCCACGCCGTGAGCAAAATGAGCCATGTCATTAAAACCGACAACTCCGGCACTGCCTTTTATGGAGTGAAATATTCTGAATATCTCGTTGATAAGCTCTTGATTGTGAACATCTTTTTCCAAGGAGATGAGTACTTCTTCCGCATCTTCGACCAACTCATCTACTTCATTCTTGAAGATTTCTTTTAACTTCTCGATGTTGTTATCCTTCATGTTATCACCATATCACCTTATAAATTTCTTTATAATCGATAGCAGCAAGTCGGGTTTGAAGGGTTTGGTCATCCATCCGGCAGCTCCATACTCTCTTCCTTGCTGTTTCAGGATTTCTTCACGTTCGGTGGTTAGGATAATAACCGGGATAAACTTGAACAGTGATTTACTATCTTTTACAGCCCGTAAAAATTCCAATCCGTTCATTTTGGGCATATTGACATCGGAAATAATCAAGTTGATGCGTTCGCCTTTTTTTCTCAGGTCTTCCAGCATTTTGAGTCCCGCTTCGCCGTTTTCCGATTGAAATACATTATATCCCCCGCCGGTTAAAACAAAATTTACCGATGCTCTCAGGGTGGGAGAATCATCAACGATCAAAATATTCTTTTTCATTCCAAACCTCAGTTTTCCAGTTTAAGGAATTTATTTAACCCGGATAAATCCAGGATTTCCTTTGTTTCCGTATTGGCTCCTATAATCTTATATTTGATCTTATCTCGCTGCATGGATTTAATCAATGCAATCAGCAATTGGATGCCGGAAGAATCGATATCGGTCAAACCGGAAAGATCGATATTCACCTCTTTTTCCTGTGTTATTTTTTCCAGTCTTGCTAAGAGCGCGTCCTTTACCTGCTGCGCATTGTCAAAGATCAACTCTCCCTCGACAATGATATTGTTTTTTGACCCTTTGATTTTCATTCTAGTACTCGATCATCAAATATTGAATAACTTATCCAGTTTAATTGCTTTAAATAATGCAGTAATTTCCTTATTCAAGTTCATAATTGTTACACGCCCTCCTTTGGAGGTAAATTTTTTATAAAACAGCAGGAGTTTTCCTATTCCGGAACTCCCTATGAAATTGACTTCTTCGAAGTTAATGCACACTTCTTCGGGGGTTTCTTCCGATATCTGGTTCAGGGCCTTTTTCAAGCTTTCTGCGCCAGGAATGTCGATACTTCCCGATAAGAATACGGTTGTTTTGCTGCCTTCGTTCACGACCTTTATATTCATACGCAATCTCCTTTTTTTGATTTTTTTAATAATATAGTAAAGATGGGAAAAAAAATCAAGTTACTTTGATTTTTTTTCATACAATGCCTTCATGCCTGATCTGGGTACTCCCGATTGAATTGATATCGACCCGTCACCATTTTATCTTAGACAGGACTTAAAGTCAATCATTCGAACTGTTCGGCTCTCAATTTTCGATATTGGGTAGGGGAAAAGGACGCTGGCGAGTTTATACTCAACGTCCTGTAAACCCTCTAAAACCTTTGTGAACAAATCGCACTACATTGTTCCTTTAACCGCAATAATATTTTGCGGCGTTACCGAGTTTTATCGAACAATTCGGCCTTTATTTCGGGAACATCTCAAATATTAAATAACTTATCCAGTTTTATAGCTTTGAACAGCATTGTGATTTCCTTATTCAGATTAATAATGGAAATCTTTCCGCCGCGCGCTGTGAAATTTTTGTAAAAAAGTAACAATTTTCCAATACCCGAACTTCCGATAAAGTTTACCTCTTCGAAATCGATTGTCAACTCATCCGAATCGCTTTCCAATACTTTTGTCAATGACTTCTTCAACTGCTCGGAACCCGGGATATCGATACTTCCGGATACATTCATTACCGTCTTTTTGCCATCTACGGCTGTTTTCACATGCATGTCAGA
>JAKAGC010000686.1 GCA_021817755.1 Acidobacteriota bacterium
CATGAGAGCCTGAGAACTTCATTTCATTTGAAGGAAGATCAATGGGTTCAAATTATCCATCCTGCAATGGAACCGTGTATTGAAATCCGTGATATGGATTTTGAATACAAAGAAAACTCTTCAATATTGGGTATTATAAAGGAGATGATACATCCGTTCGATCTATCTAAAGCGCCATTATTCCGGGTTGGATTAGTCCGGCAAGATGAAGATAGCTCTTTTCTTGTATTCGATATGCATCATATTATTTCAGATGGTGCATCGATTGGGGTATTGATTCGTGAATTTTCGGCTTTGTATATGGGAGATGGATTACCACAGGTGGGGTTGAGATATGTGGATTATACAGAGTGGTTTAATAATAGGTTAAAGAGGGGAGAACTGGCTTCACAAGAAGACTATTGGCTAAGGCAATTTGAAGGGGAAATCAAGGCTTTGGAGTTACCGCTGGATTTTCGCCGTCCGAAAATACAGAGTTTTGCGGGTGCACAGCTACATTTTGAAATAGATGAAAGCGAAACGGGGGAATTAAAAAGAGTAGCATTGGAAGGGAATACAACACTTTATAGTGTGATTATGGCGTTGTTTGGAATTCTTTTATCTCGCTTGAGTGGTGAGGAAGATGTTATCATAGGAAGTCCGGTTACAGGGCGCAAGCATACACAAGAAGATCTTTCAGGGATAGTTGGTATGTTTGTTAATACAATTGCATTACGGTATCACCCGGAAGGAAATAAATCCTTTTGGGCTTATTTAAACGATGTATCATCCTGTAATGGAAGAGGGCTTGAAAACCAGGAATACCCATTTGAGGAATTGGTGGAGAAAGTTTTAAAAAATAGGGATATGAGCCGGAACCCATTGTTCGATGTGATGTTTGCAATGCAGAATTTGGATTTACCGGAGATGGAACTAAAGGGATTAACTCTCTCTCGATATGATTATGATGATGGAATTGCAAAATTTGACCTGGTATATATATGTGAGCCGGTAGGGAATAAATTGAAGTTTTGGGTGGAATACTCGACTGCTCTATTTATGAAAGAAACGGTTGAGGGGTTTAATTCCTATTTTATTAGATTAATAAGGGGATTAGGAGAATTGAAAGATAAGGTATTGAAAGATATCGAAATTATTTCAGAACAGGAAAAAGAAGAAATTCTTTTTGATTTCAATTCTAGACGTTCAGATTATCAAGGAGATAAAACACTTTCAAGATTATTCCTGGATCAGGTTGAACGATCAGGGGATAGTATTGGGGTGGTAGATACAACGGGAGGAAAAACTCTATACGTTACATATAAAGATTTATACGGATTATCGATGAACCTGGCCTTGGAATTACAGGAAAGAGGCGTTAAAGAAGGTGATATTGTAGGGCTTAAAATTCATAGATCATTTGAGATGCTGATTGGGATCCTGGGAATTCTAAATGCGGGATGCGCTTACTTACCGTTGAATCCGAAAAACCCACAGGAACGTAATGATTATATGATGAGAGATAGTGGGGCAGAAATTCTTGTTGATACAAGGATTATTGAAGAAACGAAGCAACGAAGAAGAGTGGAAGAGAAGGGGGTAGAATGTTTTCGAGGGGTGGAAGCACGGGATATGGCATATATTATATATACGTCGGGTTCAACAGGGAAACCGAAAGGGGTTCCGATTACTCATGGAAATATATCTCCGTTGCTGCATTGGGGTTACGCTGAACTGGGAATTACGGGTAAAGATAGGGGATTGCAAAACCTGGCTTATCATTTCGATTGGTCGGTATGGGAAATTTTTATCCATTTAACAACAGGAGCAAGTCTTTATCTGGCTTCGGATGAGGTTTTGCTTAATCCGGATGAAGCAATGGGTTTTATGGAAGAACATTTGATTACAGTTCTACATGTTACACCGACACAGTACCAGCATTTTTTAAGTTCTAAGATTAAACCGTCTTCACTTCGCTATCTTTTTCTGGGAGCGGAGAAGTTAACTTTCGATCTTGTTAAACGGAGTTTTAAGAGTGTAGATGAGCGATGCCGGGTGTTTAATATGTACGGACCTACAGAAGCAACGATTATCTCGGCTGTATTGGAATTATACCGAGACGATTATGATGGCTATGAGAGATTATCGAGTATTCCGATAGGGAAAGGAGTTAGTCATTTCCGGCTGCACGTGTTGAATAAATATTTTTGTATGTGTCCGGTAAATGTTCCGGGGGAATTGTACATTGAGGGTGACGGGGTGGCAGCAGGTTATCTGAATAATCCTGAGTTAACTTTTGAAAAGTTTGTTGCCTTCGGCGACCAGGAACCTTTTTATAAAAAAGTTCCTGTACTTCCAAAAATTTTTGATAATCATTTACCTTTAACAAAAAGTTTTAAGGGGGTGCAGGGGGGCGTTTTTCAAAAAGCCACCCAGCATGACAAAAATATCTTTTATAAAACAGGTGACCGGGTTCGGTGGTTATCGACGGGTGAAATTGAATTTCTGGGGCGTTTGGATGAGCAGGTGAAGATACGTGGTTTGCGCATCGAATTGGGAGAAATCGTTAATCTTATTCTCTCACATAAAGATATCCGTGATGCAGAAGTATTGTTAAGGGAAACAAAGAATGGAGAGGGGTATTTATGTGCATATATTGTTCCTGAGCAGGAGGGTTTGTTTAAACAGGAGAGAGATATAGAGGGACTAAAGCTCTTCCTATCACGCGTTTTACCTGATTATATGATCCCTTCGTCTTTTATCTGGCTTGATAAAATGCCGCTGGCTTTGGGTGGAAAGATCGACCGCAATGCATTGCCTGAACCGGAACAGGATGAATTGGAATATTATAGAGCTGCTGGGAATGAAATAGAAAAAAACCTGGTAAAAATATGGGGTGATCTCTTAAATATGGATGATGAAAAGATCGGTATCACCCATCATTTTTTCCAATTGGGAGGGCATTCACTCAAAGCGACTTTACTAATGGCGCGAATTGAAAAAAAGTGGGGAGTAAAGTTATCACTGATAGAAATTTTCAATGCATTCACGATCGAACAGCTAGCAAAATTGATTCAATCAAAAAAGAAAACCAAA
>JAKAGC010000687.1 GCA_021817755.1 Acidobacteriota bacterium
TTTTTCCTTTAATTTACCGCCGTCGGGATCAAGACGGTGTTCGAGTACATATCCGGCCACTGCCTGGACATCTTCGGGGATGACCATGGGTCTTCCCTGAGTTAGTGCCCATGCCTGGGCGGCTCGTACCAATGAAATACTGGCACGGGGGGAAAGTCCGAGATAGTGATGAGAACCGCTTCTACTTGCGGAAACAATATCTTGAATATAATCGAGTAGCGGATCGGATACTTCTATTTTGGCAACAGAAGCTTGGAGTTTAATTAATGTATCGATATCGATTACGGGTTCTAAACGTTTAAGCATATCGAGACGGCTTTCCCCAATAAGAAGCATACGTTCGGATTTATAATCAGGATAACCGAGGTGGATACGCATTAAAAATCGGTCTAGCTGGGATTCGGGAAGAGGAAATGTTCCGACATGGTAGCGCTGGTTTTGAGTGGCTATGACAAAAAACGGAACAGGGAGTTGGTGTGTTATACCATCTACGGATACCTGCTTTTCCTCCATGGCTTCAAGCAAGGCGCTCTGGGTACGGGGTGTTGCACGGTTTAATTCATCGGATAAAAGCATCTGACAAAAAACAGGGCCTTGATGAAAACGAAACTCCTGGGTTTCTTTGTCGTAAATGGATGTTCCGATGATATCGGCGGGTAGTAAGTCACTGGTAAATTGAATACGGTTGTAACTGAGCCCAAGTGTTTTTGCAAGAGCCTGGGCAAGAGTTGTTTTCCCGACACCGGGGATATCTTCTATAAGTAAGTGCCCTTTTGCCAGAAGGCAGGTTATAACCATCCGTATTTCTTTCTCTTTCCCTAAAATTATTTCATCAATCCGGGCGATTATTTTTTCAATAATTTCTTTCATTATTCGACATCCTTTTCCAATCAAATTTAGTATTATCAATAGTAAACAAAATTCCTTTTTTTGTCAATTGCACGATAAAAATTACGAAGACATTGTCATTAGTTAATAAGTAATCGATTAGATATGATCGATCGAAAAAAATTCTGTACATCAATACTTTTCAATGATACAATTATTCCCTAAAGATGCAGGTATTATATAATGATGAGGTTACAGAATGCCGATTAACACGATACGAGATTTAGTAAAACAAGCAGAGGATTATCCTCAATCAATTAATGCATTTATATTAAAAGATGAACTGAACGATTGCCAGATATCATATGCAAATTTACTAAAATCTGTTTACAAACTTGCATCGAGTTTATTAAATTATGGAATAAAAAAAGGGGAAAAAATCGGTATTATGGCGGAGAACCGCGTGGAATGGACAGTGGTTTATCTTTCGGTTACCTCTTTGGGTGGGATAATTGTTCCGATTAGTATTCTTTGGGAGCCGCCGGAGATTGACAATGTTTTAAAGAACAGCGGAATGCGTTTGATATTTACATCCTCACGATACCTGGAAAAAATTAATAAGGCATACAATGAAGATTCATTGTTAGAAGAAATAATTACATTTGATGAAACGGATACGGATACTAATTATAATTGCACTGTCCTGTCTTATTCTTCTTTGATGGCTTCAAACCTTGAAATTAAAGAGATTGATAGTCATATATTCGATTCAATCGAACTTGCTCCCTCCGATACGGTTGAAATCCTTTTCGTTTCAACCTCTATCGGTGTGGAACTCTCTCACCATGCATTAATCTCAAATATGAAAGGAATTCTGGATACTTTTGATTTATCTTCTGAGCAGGGGGGAATGGGGAAAAAGATGTTGATGATTATTCCCTTCAGCCATCTATACCCAACAGTATTCGGTATTCTAATGGTATTAATGGCGAATTGGACCCTGGTTACGACCTCTGCTGCAAGAATGGATTTTATTTTACGCATTATTAAGGGAGAGGAACCGGATTATATTATTCTTGTTCCGCTTTTATTGGAACGGATGGTAAACCGTTTGGAGGCTCGTTTAAAAAAACGCTCAGGGGGATTGGCAGAGATTGGATTCGGTAATACAAAATTTATTTTTACGGCTGGGGTTAAATGTCCTGAAAATACCATTGTTAAAATGGAAGATATGGGTATTCCTGTTTTGGAAGGATACGGCTTGAGCGAAATGGCTCCGTTTATCTCGGTTAGTTCTCCGGCATTTCATCGACCGGGTTCAGCAGGGATTCGATTGGTTAATGTGGAAGTGAAAATCGATGCAGAGGATGAAATGGGTGTGGGAGAAATATTGGCACGAGGTCCAAATCTCATGTCAGGCTATTTCGGATTAACGAAGAATCCTGCGGACTTGACAGATAAAGGTTATGTATTCATGGATAAAGATGGTTGGCTTCATACAGGAGATCTGGGACTAATAGATAAAGACGGTTTCCTTTATATTAAAGGAAGAAAACGCGATATAATCGTTACTCGAGGTGGAACCAATATTTATCCGCGCGAAATCGAACAAAAATTAATGGAATGCCCATATATCAAACAAGTAAAAATTATTAAAAAGTATGACGAAGTCTTTGGCGAAGCTCCATTCGCTATTATTTATGCTGAAAATATCGAAGGTGTGGATATCGAAAAAGCAATTGGTCTTGAACTGGAAAACCTGGGAGGAAAAATCGCCTCTTATAAATTACCGAAGGGATTCGAGCTAATTTTAGACAATAATAAATAAGAGTGTAAACTCAATTATTCTAATTAAATAAAGTGTCCAACCGTTGGCCAGATTTGTTCCAAAGGTTTTTTAAAGCCACGGCCAATAAAGATGGGTTTACGGTTTTCATGGGGAATGGCATATTTATTATCGGTTTCATCCACCTTAATTACAGATTCCAGGCTCTCTTCGTGATCTCTTATACTACCACCGATTATAATAATGACTTGGGGCTGAGAGTTGAGAGGGGGTGGCCAATAAAAGTAACTATTATGCCCACTGTATGCGGTGGGAAGGGAGTATTTCTTCCCAAATAAACGAATGGCTCCTGCTACACCATAATTATCGCCATAAATGATACATGATTTTTTTTCATCAGGAGAAAGTGAGTTATAAACCCTGGCCACTTTTTCTACCATTTGCCTCCACCCGA
>JAKAGC010000688.1 GCA_021817755.1 Acidobacteriota bacterium
TTGTATTAATCTCTTTAAAAGACAGCCAGGGGAATCCTTTACCCGCATGGAAAGCCATATGGCCTGTTTTTGGGGCAACCAATCAGCTTCTTGCCGGATTGGTTTTTCTCGTCGTAGCCGTTTGGCTCAAAAAGCTCGGGAAAAAATTCGGTTTTGTTATTTTTCCAATGTTGTTTATGAATGGCATGACCATCTGGGCATTGATATTACTAATTGGAAGCTATGGGATTTCCACTATTGGAATTATTGCAATCGTATTATTGCTTCTTGCAGTCGTATTGATTGTTGAGAGTTTTAAAATAGTCGTTCGGAGTGTGCCTATAGAGAAGGCATAAATAGAAAAAGTTTTGATCAAACTTTTTCAAAAGTTTGGCCCCCGGCAGGGGATGTTTTTTTTGAAAATAATTCCACCGGGACAATGTTCGTGTGGATTCTTATAAAAGAGAAAGCAATCCCCTGGCGCACGCTTACCGGCTGCATCGCAAAATTGCCTGCGAAGGGTGCGAAGGTTGTTAAGAGTGGTAAATATTTTCCCAGGTATTTATAGAAGCAAATTTAATGCCAGGTTGGCACGCCGGGATTTGTCATTTTTATGAGACAGGATATGATGGTTTAAAACACCTTGATCTTTTCAAATTTTTTATTTTTCAAATCCAGTTCGGCATAGAAGTTTTTCTTCCACTTTCCTTTTCTTGAACAATTGGCGAGTCTTTGCAGGAATATTTCGGTTTCCTCATCTCCATCGATTACTTTACCTTGAATCATGAAGGAGTTTACCAGGTTCTTTTTTTCAAATTGGTTCAATTCTTTTGGGACGATGAACAGGATATCGGTTCTGTCTTTGAGGGACCAGAGGTATGCCCCGCTTGGGCATGTTCCGCAGAGGGTTTCATCGTAAAGGAAGATTATTTTGGCGATATTGCCGGTTGAATTTTTTGTGATGGATGTTGGAACTCTTTTAATGCTCAACATAATGCAGGAGAAGGAATTCACGATTAAGGCAACTCCAACCAGGAAAACAACGATCATTACTCGGTAAAACACAGGAATTTTTTTCATATTATTTACTCATAGAATTCGATGATGTTCAGTTCTTCTTCCCCGTATATAATGGAAAAGAACGCAGGTTTCCCATTTCGTTCTCCTACTGAAAAGGCTTGTAAGAATTCCTCCTCACCCAGATTTATCCAGAATGTTTTTTCCAGGTTCAGGGTCTCTTTATCCAGGACAAGAATGAAGAGATCTTTATGCATTTTTCGGATTTCCATGTCCGGGGTTCGGATGTCAAAACCGAGGATGTAAATCTTATTTTTAAAAATGCAGACGTCTTTGAAAAGCCCATAAACGGGATTCATTCCTTTTATGACTTCAATCCCGTTTTCGATCATTTTTTTGTTTTTTTCCACAATCCAGGATCCTTTTTCACCGAAATAGGGTAAGATATCTTTTTTTACAGGAATTTCATTGCCATTCTGGTCGAATTTGAATACCTTTCCGAATTTAGTGCTGAAAAAATAAACGTATTTTTCATCGTTAAGAATTTTGCCTTCATAGAAGTAGGTTTCGGCAGAAAAGGGATTTTTCTTACTTTGTTTTTTGAAGTCGATAACCAGGAATTTTTTTAAGAAACTTTTAACGAATTCCCCATTCTTTTTAAATATCTGGATTAGGTTTGGGTTGCCAGGGGTACACGTTACGTAGAAAATTTTATCGTTGATGTATCCCAGGGAGATATGGGGAGTAAAGAGTCTGAATTTACTAAGGAATTTTCCGTTTATATCAAAGAAAGAGATGCCGGATTCATCTTTTATGGCAATAATATTATTCCGGATTATAAAATCTGCTGGAAGATTCAGATCCCCAGGCCCAACTCCCGGTCTGCCGAACGTCTCCAGGTATGCAATTTTTTTATTTTTGAACTGGAATTTCAACAGGTGGTGTTTCGGATTTTCAAGAACGAAAAGCGTATTGCCCAGGAGTGCCATATTGGAACCATATTTGAAATAGCCTTCGTCATTCTCGAATGGGTAGATATATCGTTTGAGGTATTTTTCCGCCGCATAGTTTTGGGAGAAGGGGATTAAAAGGGTGGCAGTTAAAATTGCCACCAGGACCGCCATTTTTTTTATCTTAGTCATACGCATCTTGAATGGTTCTTTATTGTTCAGCGACGGGGATTCCGCAAGTTATGCCACCGCCCTCACAAGTCATCTTACATCCCTTTGCAATCTTCAAATTTCCGCAACCGCCTTCCGTACATTTTGAGAAGAAAGTGCGACATGCTGAATCTGCCCACAACGTTAATGATACTCCGAGAAAAAACGTTCCTACCGCAAAAATTAAAACGATCTTCTTTGCCATAATAGCCTCCTTTGGTTTTTTAGAGTAATCGATATTCTATTTAAATCTACGGGTTTTATCAAAAATCCAGGCAAGTGTCAATACTTTTGAAAATTTTTTTTCAATAATTTTTTTAGAATGTAAAATCATCCTGTTCTTTTTTAAAATCACAGGTCTTATTTATGGATTTATGGGAATCGGAATCCAGGTTTTATTTATCTCGCAAACGATTTCTTTCCAGCCTTCTTTCCAATCTTTAGTGGATATCGGATGGGGTTCGATTCTCGTATCGATCTTTGCAGAAATATTCATGAGATTAATTCGCTCAAATAGCCTGTTTCTACCGAAATCCGGCGAAATGACTGCAATATCCAGGTCACTGTCTTCGCGGTAATTCCCTTTTGCATATGAACCGAAGAGGATGAGACTGTCAACAAGTATATTGTTTCAAAATAAATGCCCGGATGTTGCTTCTTTATTTAAAGTGGTATCTATCGACGGTTTGTATAAACTTTTCTCGACTGCCATCGATTCGATGGAAACCGCGGAAAAAATACGGGAAACCTTACTGGTGGTGGGTATTAAATCCTTAATCCGAGAAAATGATCGATAGGGATTTCGGGGACTGGGAAGTTTTTCTCGTGTTTTTTCTTTTATATTAGTGCATTAAGCGAGATGATTTAGAAGAGTTCGGATGACAGATGAACAGCGGGGGGGATTTCCGG
>JAKAGC010000041.1 GCA_021817755.1 Acidobacteriota bacterium
ATCAGAACCCGAGAATTTAAGTTTGTCAAATACAGACAACAGATATTCCTTGTAAGGATAAGCCATTGAGGGGATATTATCAGGAAAAATAAAACCATAAGATTGAAGAGTTTTCCAAAAATTCAATACTTCCTCAAAATATATTTTCGCATTTCCATCACGCCAATCTACAGATAGAAACTCCCCTTCTGCATCTTTTAAATATCTTACTGTGAATTCACAATTCGAGTAAAATGTTATATATTGACTATTTTTATTTATTTGTACCTTAATATCCTCCCAAACCTCATGAAAACTTAAATTCTCGGGTTCTGATCTGAGCCATTCGGAAATTTCCTTAATATTTCTATGCTCAGGTGGAAATGATTCCTTATCATATAAATAAATAAAAATTTCAATGGGCAGAGCACTTAAATGCTTTTCCATTAATGGGTGAACTTGTTTATCCCAGTTTAATTCACCATTGCCACACCCTAAAGCCGGGAATGCAATACTGGTAATTTTTTTTTCAATAAAATTTTTTTTGAACGCTTGAAGCCCCATTTCAATATATTCCAATTTCGATGGCTGCTTCCATGTGGTTTTCGTGGGAAAATTCAAAATCCATTTGAAAGGAGTTTTGAATAACCATAATTTTCCTACGGTTAATTTTTTGGATTCACATAAATGCCTATACTTCTCAAACATTTCTGGATAAATCGATTTGAAATCTTTGGCAATCCCTTTTCCCATCACCCCTACCGTATTAACTGTATTAACAAGTACTTGTGCGGGACTTTCAAAAAGATTTCCTTTTACATAGGTTATCATACTAACTGCCTTAATTTATCAAAATTCAACTATAATCTATTACTTAGAACCTTTATTGCATAAATGAAAAATAATATTCAATTTTTCAACTAAATTCTTTTGGCTTCTGCTTTTATCTCTGAAAGATAGGATTCGTAAGTCTTTAAGATTCCCTCTTTTAACGTGTGCTTTGCCTGCCAACCCAATGCCTTTAACCGGGAAACATCAAGCAACTTCCTGGGCGTTCCATCCGGCTTAGTAGAATCCCATGTGAGCTCCCCTTCATATCCGACAACCGATTTAATCATTTCTGCAAGCTCTTTAATCGTAACATCTTCCCCAACACCGATATTAATTACTTCTCCAATATCTTTGTAATCATACTTCTCCATCAGAAACACAACGGCATCGGCTAGATCATCCACGTAAAGAAACTCACGTTTGGGAGAACCTGTACCCCATAACTGGACAAATGGCTTCCCTTCTGTTTTGGCTTC
This sequence comes from Acidobacteriota bacterium, assembly GCA_021817755.1. Lineage (GTDB taxonomy): Bacteria > Acidobacteriota > Aminicenantia > UBA2199 > UBA2199 > JAKAGC01. The sequence continues at coordinate 1,287 of JAKAGC010000041.1, forward strand.
ATGAAACCTGCGAATTAATGCAGGCATAACATGAGAGGTTTGCAAATCGTAATTGTCATTGGGACCATATAAATTGGTGGGCATGACTGAAATAAAATTGGTTTGATACTGTTGATTATAATATCGACACATTTTGAGCCCGGCAATTTTTGCAATGGCATAAGCTTCATTGGTAGGCTCAAGAGGAGAAGTAAGCAAACAATCCTCTCTCATTGGTTGAGGTGCTAATTTTGGATAAATGCAAGAACTCCCAAGAAAAAGAAGTTTTTTTACCCCATAACGGTACGCAGCATGAATCACATTTACTTCAATACTCAGATTACTGTAAATAAATTCCGCAGGATATGTATTATTGGCCCAGATTCCGCCAACACGTGCTGCAGCAAGAAATACATACTCGGGCCTCTCCTTTTCAAAGTACGCTTCCACTTCAACTTGCCGTTGTAAATCGAAATCCCCACGGTCGGAATAAATAAGATTGCCATATTCCTTTTCTTCGAGTTTCCGTTTTATGGCAGAACCGACCAGGCCTTTGTAACCGGCAATGTAAATTTTTGCGTCTTTTTTCATTTAGCGCCTCTTCTTTTAAATTTGTCTTTTGTCTTTAAAATGTTATTATAATGGAGGTATCCCATTTATGCAACCCCATTATTATTTTTATCACTTTTCCCGCAAGATTTGATCGAAATAATGAATGGTTTTTTTCAACCCGGATTCGAGTTCAATGCCAGGGGTCCATCCAAGTTTTTCCCTGGCTAACGAAATATCGGGTCTTCGTCTTTCGGGGTCATCGGAAGGAAGGGGATTATAAATAATTTTCGATTTGGAACCAGTGAGATCAATTACTTTTTCTGCCAATTCCCGAATAGTAAATTCACCGGGATTTCCAAGATTAACGGGTCCGATGAATTCATCATCCGTATTCATCATGGATATTAAACCATTTACCATGTCGTCGACATAACAGAATGAACGGGTCTGACTTCCATCACCATAAATGGTTATATCGATTCCCTTTAATGCTTGAACAATAAAATTACTAACAACGCGGCCATCATTGGGGTGCATGCGGGGACCATAGGTATTAAATATACGTACCACCTTAATTCTAACCTTATTTTGTCTGTGATAATCGAAAAATAAGGTTTCGGCACAACGCTTCCCTTCATCATAACAAGAACGGATTCCAATGGGATTTACATTTCCCCAGTAGGTTTCTTTTTGGGGGTGAACATTGGGATTACCGTATACTTCACTGGTAGAAGCCTGAAGAATTTTTGCTTTAACGCGTTTGGCAAGCCCAAGCATATTAATGGAACCCATTACATTGGTTTTAACGGTTTTAACGGGGTTATACTGGTAGTGAATAGGAGAAGCGGGGCAAGCGAGATTATAAATCTCATCCACTTCTACAAATACGGGATGAACAATATCACTGCGGATGAGCTCGAAATGAGGGTCCTGGAGGAAATTCCGAATATTCTCCTTTGTACCGGTAAAAAAGTTATCCATGCAAATAACTTCATTTCCATCTTTTAGAAGCCGTTCACAAAGATGTGATCCGATAAATCCGGCTCCACCGGTGACCAGTATTGTTTTATGCTGGGGGATGTGCAAATCTTTTTTTCTCATTATGCCTCTAATTTTAAGGCAGGACCAGGGGTCAAATATCTAATGTTAACGGCTGTGTAACATCCCGGGACCTGCCCTTCATTTCCTATTATTATTTTGATGTCTTTATTGCTTCGATTATTCGTTCCTGATCTTCTTTTTTAAGGTAGGGATGCATGGGGATACTAAAAATTTCGGCAGCACATTTTTCAGTAATGGGGAAATCTCCCTTTTTGTAACCGAGATGCTGGAAGGCTACTTGCAAATGCAATGGAATGGGGTAATATATGGCTGTGGGAATTTTCTGTGCTTTTAATCCATTAAGGGCTTTTTCACGCTGAGGGTGAAGAATGGAATATTGTGCCCATGCAGAAATATTGAATTCTTTAACATAAGGAACAGTGACCGCATCTTTGAGAGCTTCGCTATATGCATTGGCTACATCCTGGCGAAGGTCGATTTCTTCTTTGAAGATTTCCATTTTAGCAAGAAGAATTGCAGCCTGAATGGTATCGATTCTTCCGTTAATCCCTACACGGATATTATCATACTTATCGGTTCCTTTTCCATGGATTCGGATTGAAACGAGTTTATCATACAATTCATCGTTGTTTGTAAAAATCATACCGCCATCGCCATAACAGCCGAGGGGTTTAGCAGGAAAGAAGCTGGTAGCTCCGCAATCGGCATTTGAGCAGGCGCGTTTTCCTTTATAAGAGGCTCCGAAACTCTGGGCAGCATCTTGAAGAACAAATAGATTATATTCCTTTGCAATGGAATTGATTTCGTCGTAATCGGCAGCCTGTCCGAATAGATCGACTGGAATAATTCCTTTAATTTTCAAATTCTTTTTTGCAACTGTTTCCCGGATGGCTTCTTTGAGTTTTTCAGGATCAATATTAAATGTGCGGGGATCGATTTCAACAAAAACCGGTGTTGCACCGAGTAACTGGATTACTTCAGCAGTAGCAATAAAAGTGAAAGGTGTCGTAAAGATCGCATCGCCAGGGCCGACTCCGTATGCCATCAAGGGCATTAATAACGCGTCGGTTCCACTAGATACACCAATTGCATATTTTGTTCCGACGAATTCTGCAAGTTTCTTTTCCAGTTCATCGATTTCAGGTCCCATAATGTATTTCCCATGATCGAGGACCTTCTTAATATTCGCTTCGATTTGTTCTCTGATACGCATTTGCTGGGCGTGTAAATCTATAAAATCCATATTTATCTCCTAATACGGGGCAGCCAACTGGTTACCCGCTTATTCAATCAAATAATAAAAAGTTTTCCGGGGGTGCAGGGGGCGGTTTTTTAAAAGAGCCCCATGCAAAACGACTTAAATCTCTTCTACTATAAGTCCTTTTTTATCGTATTTACGACCGCATTTTTTACATTGGCAAGACTCTTCCGATTTGGGATTGGTGGACATGTCGAGTTTTGTTCCGCATGCACACATCCATCCGGCCAACCGGGCAGGATTTCCCATTACCAGTGAATAATCGGGAGTATTTTTGGTTACTACCGAACCTGCGGCAACAAAGGCATACTTTCCAATGGTGTGACCGCATACGATGGTGGAATTGGCTCCGAGTGAGGCACTCTTTTTTACAAGGGTCTTGATATAGAATTCGGTACCACGCTGGGGAAACTCGCTGCGGGGATTCAATATATTGGTAAAAACCATTGAAGGGCCGCAAAACACATAATCTTCGAGTTCAACACCTTCGTAAACAGATACGTTATTTTGAATTTTCACATTGTTTCCAATGGTGACATTGTTTCCGATGTTAACGTTCTGGCCGATGGAACACTTTTCTCCGATTTTTGTTCCGCTCTGAACATGAGAAAAATGCCATATTTTAGTTCCTTTCCCGATTTCAACGGGGTCATCTACATAACTGCTTTCATGGACAAAATATTCTTTGTCGGACATGGGTATATCTCCTATATTTATTTATAAGGTATTTTGAGGTATCAGGTATTTTTCAGCTTTTTCAAGAATGCGAAGTACATTAAGTCCCTCTATACCGTCGGTTTTGGGTGATTGACGTGTTTCCATGCAATGAATAAAGTGAAGAAGCTCTTCTTTAAGAGGTTCTTTGCTTTCAAATTCAACTGGGTAGGATTCGGCTTTTCGTGCAACAGGAATATCGCCTTCGATAAAGTCGATTTTATGAGGATAGATTAGAAGTTTATTTTTTCCTTCTGCAACATCATCGAACACAGCCATTTTATCTTTTCCGACAACCACCAATTTCTGTTCTTTGAACGGGTGGAGCCAGTTAACGAATATATGGCCTTTAATTCCATTTTTAAATTCAAGTGTAGTGAGCGTGGTATCGAAGATACCGGGTTTAACGTATGCGCCGCCGTGAGCATAGATTTGAAGGGGTTCCTGTCCATCGAGGAGCATGAGAATAAGGGAAATATCATGGGGAGCAAAGCTCCAAAGCACATTTTCTTCGGCTCGAAGTTTCCCGATATTTAATCGATTGGAATAAATATAACGGATTTCCCCGAGTTCTCCTGCGTCGATGAGTTCTTTGAGTTTATTAACAGCAGGATGATATTGAAGAATATGACCAACCATAAGAATACGGTTATTTTCTTTGGCGATCTTCACCAGTTCCTCACCTTCAGCAGTAGTAAGCGCAAGCGGCTTTTCAACCAGGACATCCTTTCCGGCAAGGAGATATTGTTTTGTAAGTTGAAAGTGGAGGGCAGCAGGAGCGGCAATAACAACTCCTTCTAACTCAGGATTGGAAAGCAGTTGGTTTTGATCTTCTGCATATGGAATATGTGGAAAATCTTTCTTGAGATTCTGCATACTGGCTGGACCGGGGTCATAAACAGAATGTAGAACGCCAAGTTTATCGAGGTTTTTGAGGTGATTCTTTCCCCATTGGCCTGCGCCGATGAGTGCGATATTTTTTTTCATAGGTTAAATTCTCCGTATCAGGCTTTCCAGATTTTATCGCTCTTCAAACCCTTTTGCTGCATAGCGTTACGGGTATCGATCACGATTTTTGCAATTTCAGGAAGCCGGTTATATTGGATATTGGAATGGTTGGTTATGATAACAGCGATATCATAAGATTCGGGAGGAATATTTTCGAGATTAACAGAACCAAGATCAAGCTGATATTTACGGGTTTTAGGAAGCCTGGGAATAAAGGGATCGTAATATTCTACGTTGGCGCCTTCTTTGATAAGCAAATCGATAATTTTGAGAGCGGGGCTTTCCCGCATATCATCGACATCAGGTTTATAGGCGACACCGATTACTAGAATCTTTGCACCAATCATGGACCGGCCTTTTATATTTAATACCTTGAGTACTTTTTCAATGACATAATAAGGCATGGTATTGTTGATTTCGCCGGCAAGTTCGATGAAATGGGTGTGGATATCATATTCCTTAGCTTTCCAGGTGAGGTAAAACGGATCAATGGGAATGCAGTGACCGCCGAGTCCAGGGCCAGGATAGAAAGCCTGGAAACCGAAAGGTTTGGTATTGGCAGCTTCTATAACTTCCCATACATCGATATCCATGCGGTCGAATACGACTTTTAACTCGTTTACGAGCGCAATATTTATGGCGCGGTATGTGTTTTCAAGAATCTTTGAAGCTTCGGCAACTTTGGGAGAAGAAACAGGAACAACTTTTACGATTGTTCCGTAAAGTTCTGTCATAATATCGAGATCTGAAGGAGTAACGGAACTGACAACTTTGGGGATTGTACCGGTATCGAAATCTTTATTGCCTGGGTCTTCACGTTCGGGAGAAAACCCGAGGAAGAAATCCTCACCGACTTTTAAACCGGATCGCTGTAAAATGGGTAGCATCTCTTCATCGGTTGTACCGGGGTAAGTGGTACTTTCCAGTACGATGACGTGCCCCTTTTTTATATATTGTGCAATTATTTCGGTGCTGTCGAGTACATAAGAAAGATCGGGATTGTAATGTTCATCGAGAGGGGTTGGAACACAAATCAAAACTGCATCTGCTTCGGGAAGCCTTGAAAAATCCGATGTGGCGGAGAATTTCTTTTTTTCCAATACATATTCTTTCAAGAAATCTTCCTCGATGTGACGGATGTAGCTTTGACCTTTCATTAATTTTTCGATCTTTTTGTCATCAACATCGAAACCTAAGATGGAAAAATTCTTTTTCAGGAATTCACGTGCAAGAGGAAGACCTACATATCCGAGTCCAATAATACCGATGACCGCCTTTCGTTCCCTTATTTTTTGTATCAACGTATCTTTCAGCATATGATTTTTTCTCCTCATGCCCGAAACCGGGCAGATATTTCGTTCTATTTTACAACAAAATCAGGATTGTTTCAATTTATCTTTATTGGTTTTCCACCATTCAAGCAAGAAAGCAAGACATAAAAACCCGATAAAGGAGATTAAGAAAGCAATAGCAGTAATTAACATTTTATTGGGCTTAGCAGGCGCAGAAGGGGCAGCAGGTTCGGAAATAAAAAAAACAGATCGATTGATATTTCGAAGATTATCGAAATCATTTTCAAGGTCTATTTTTACCTGCCGAATTATTCCAGCGGGAATTTTCGAATAATTGGGATCAGTAAAAAATGTGTCGTTTAACTGAATTAAGCGGTGAAGCAGGTTCTCTCCGAATTTTTCATCTTTTACTATATCGAGTGCTTTTGAAAAGAATTTATACCGGGATTCCTGGATGGATAAATTCCAGTGGTTAAGATCAAGGTTATTTTCAACTTTTTCTTTTGTCGAAGGAATTGTTTCAGTTGTTACGCGGGATTTTCCGGGAACCGATTCATCTCTGAGAATTGCATTTTCACAGGCATTGATAGCAGTACGGGTTTTAACGATATGAGCGAGAATATATTCGTTGAGTTTATGAAATAGAATGGTATCTTTTATATAATCCCCGACAGTAAGAGCCAGAATACGTGCGTTTTCAGGTTCGGGTTGTTCGCATCGGATTTTAATACCGACTACAAAGTTGGGAGCACTTTTGGAAATCTGCCCCATATCGTTTAAGTCTTTTTTGGTATATGCATAAACGGGCTCAATCACCGGAACCTTTGGTATTAATGAACCGGCATTGGGTTTCATGGTTTGGATATATCGTTTTAGGAGGTGGGAATTGGTAAAACGCGGATAGTACTTTTTATAGTCGGATAAAGTCATACTGCGTGACATAATACCGCCCTCTTCCATTACTTGATTCATTAGCAGGAGTTCATTCATGATTAGTATTTCATTAAGGAGCTCTTTTTTTTGAACTCCTTGCTGATCGGCTGTATCATGGGGGTTATCGGCAAGGTTATCATTCTTATCGGATATTGACTGGGAATTAAATTCAAAAGAACTGCCGGAAAGTTGTAGAAATCCTTCGCTGCGGTATGTTTTGGGTAATAGAAATGAAATCGCGAATGCGAGGAGGGTAATCCCGAGAGTTCCCAGGATAATAAGCCATTTTCGTTTTAACAGAATACCGATCCATTGGACCATATCGACGCTATTTCGGTTTGGTTCGGGTGTATCCATAATGCCTCCTATGGTTATCAAATTACATTATAGCTTATTTTTAGTGAATAATAAAGCCCTTTGCTTTTGTTCATATTTAAATATTTCGGATTTTTGCTCCCGTTTTTGCATAAAAAAATAGATAATGCTCCCAAAAACCTTAATCCATTGAAACACTCATTGGAAAATACTATCCATTTTGTATTTTCCAACTTCAGTTTAAATTATCGAATAATGCAGTAATATTTTAGAGAAAGTCCAATTTGCTAATGACCAGTTACCGGAAGCTTTCTAAATACAATTGATAAAAACGTCTATATCTCAATCATTTTATCCCGATATTTACTTTAATACCCAATAACTTAGCGGAATCCGATTCATCCGTTAGCGTCAATACCGTATTTTGTTCAATAATGTCCTTGAATTCCTTCTCAGTTAAATGCTTCTTGATTTCTTCGAGCTGATTTTGATTTACTGTTGCAATATATTGCTTCTTAACTCCTGAAAATAAGTGAGAAACAATTTTGAATATCTCCACTTTTTGGCGTTCATCAATTCCATCGAAAAGCCTACTGTCATGAAAAATAAAATCAATCCGATGATTGAAACCTTTAAATAATAATGTTAAATCATAGCAGAAAATTTTTACATTATTTATACCATCCGATGCATCTGATTCGATTGTGGCATTTATTTTATAACTCAATTGATTATCCCCGTCATTATTTTCAATAGTAAGACCTGAAATACTATCCGGGTAAAAAATTTTCGCAAGATGCCTGAAATAATCTCGCAATTCTTCAATATTGGATTTAATCTCATTTAGATAAATTTCTGTAATTTCAAGAAACTCGGAGCGATTTTTCTCAATTTCCTTCTCTTTCAATTTATACTCAGTCTGTAGCATTTCATATCTTTTTAAATTTTCTCGCTCTGCCTTCAATTCCGCATTCTTTGAGTTAAGGCTTACGAAAACATCCAGTGCCTGGTGTTCACCGAGGTATTTCATTTTATTATCTAATTCCTTCCCAAGTTTCTCAATCTGTGATCGAAATTCTTTTTGCTCTATTTTTAGTTTGTTTTGTTGTTCAAGAAGTCTTCGCTTTCTATTAGATATTAATTTTTCGTAAAAAGCTTCCAGATCATTTAAAGTTTTTGTCATGGTTTCTGAAAAAAATATCCCAGATTCTGTATATATGGATTTGATCGATTCCTTATTCATATCCGGAGTCAAATTTAGCGATTTTTCTATATTCTCGATATTATTTTTTAATAGTATGTCCCGATTACGTAAAGCAACTAATTCGGTTTCTATCCTATCCGCCTCAACTTGAACATGATAATAATCTTCTGCAACCTTGAAATTTCTCAAATCATCATCGAGCCGTTTGATACGATCATCAAGATCTACTAGTGTCAAAGAGAGTTTCTTATTACCGGTAAAAAAATCTCTTAATAATTCATCGCTTTTAAAATTCTCTTCAAGTTTCTTTATTCGTATTTTTTCTTTTTTTATTTCATATTTTTTTTGAACCAGCTTAACATCAAGTTCCAACAAAAAAGAATTGTTAAGTAAGATTTGATAATCGGTCATGCTCTTTCCAGGATTATTACAGAAGATATATGATTCTTTTTTGGGTCTAACGAAAAAAGGAAGAAGAGACCGATATGAGAGAGTAGATATCCCATTTGGAATATCAAAACACATTTCTTCCATCTTTTCATTAAACTTAGTCACTGAGAATTCTTCATCATTCAATGTAATTTTCTCCGGTGACTGGGTAGCTCTTGCAGTAGTATATTTTTTACCGGCTTCTTCGAAATCAAGATAAAATACCCATCCAGGTAATTTATCACAAAACGATTTATAATCTTCCTTGCTGGCCCCCAGGCAAAAATGAATAATACGGATCAATAATGATTTTCCGACTCCGTTATAGGTTTTCCCAATATTGGCTTTTTCTTTTTCACTTGCTCCCGGGTTTTTTTGTATTGCAATTATGAAGCTAAGCCCAGTCCGGTTAAATACAACTGTTTTAAAATCCTCGCGGTTGGAGTACACTTTGATTAATAGCATTTTACAATCACTCCGTCTTTTTCATTTACAGCTCCGATTGCATGAAGAAAAACAATAGTCAGCAATAAATTTTCAAAGCTATGTTTACCAGAGTATTTTTTATTTATATAATCGTTTTGATACTGTTTCCAGAGATCATCAACTGTGCCTGGGGTGTGAAGGAGAGATAAAACGTAACTACCGAGCCCAAGAAGGGATTCGGAAAAATTAGTGTGCTTGGTCGGTATAATCATTTGAGGTTCTCCGGTTTGGTTTTTCAAAAATATCGCATGTTTCAAAATATTTTGACATGATTACAATAACAGCATTTTGATACATGCTTTCTTTTTTGGGACTGACATTGTTCAAAATCGCCACGAATAAATTATCCCCGGTATAATTCTGTTTCTCAAGTATATAAATCCCATTCATTCTGTCGCGTAAGGTATCGGCAAGAAAATCACCTTCATTTTTTAAATATTCATCAAGGGAGTGTATTTGCATATATCCATTCTGAAGGCGTTGAGATATAGGTAACGATAAACCATTCAGTTTGATTTTTTCATTCCAGTCCGGTAAAGTTAATCCGTATTTATCAATCTCTGCAAGAGGTAAGCGCATGATATGCCCGATGACTTCTCTTAGTATTGAATAATCCAAGGATTTCATTTCTATAGGGTCAGGAATAAAACCAATTATAGCTGTTATCTGGTCATCTTCCAGCTTGAAGAGTATGTTTTCAAGATCTTTCGCTGTTAAGAATGATGCGTTATTAAGATTATAAAAATTCTTAATTTCCCGAAAAAACATTTCACTGTCAGCATTTACTCCTTTATAGTTATCATTAATCACAAAATTAAATTCCTTTACACCTGGCCATTGGTTCATTAATTGTGATAAATCCGTTTTTAATTTAACCACCATGTTAGGATAAGAGTTCTGAATATCTTCCGGAGCATATACCTGGTAATAGATACCTTCAGTATGTCTATAGCCGTCATTTTTCCTATCACCGATGTTTCCCCATGGTTTAATTTGCCGAAAATCGCTATAAGCATAATTCATAATTGAAGTAAACAAATCCTCAAATGCCTGGCCTTTTGACGAACATATTTTATACTTAAAAATAATCCGAGCAATAGTTTTTTCTTCTGGGGTCATTTTCGTTCCTCCGTCGCATTCTGAAGAACTGGATAGCGATACGCAGAATTTACTAAACTGGATGAAGGTAGTTTACAATCGCAAATTACTACTGGGTATGAAGACAGAGGAAAAATTTTTTGTTCTTTCATATAAAGCTCACTCCGAAAGTATTTTTAACCTGGATAACCTAAAATGCAAATGAGATTTTCTTATCAACTTGGATTATAGAAAAAATTGGATAGAAAATCAAGACTCAATTAGTAAAAAAAACAGCGAGGTATTATGATATATTTTCTGTATAGTAATCATGTAAAATTAGAAAATTGAATTGTTCTACATCGGAAGGATTCAATGTACCACTTTGATTATTTTCAAAAGTAACACATTCTTCCAGTTTAGATATTTTTTTGAAGGAGATTTGCCCCTCTTAAACAAGATACTATCACTGCATACTATCCCCTCTGCGAATACAATTTGGTACGGCGATAAAAGAAATTTGTATAATCTGCATGATCATTTTACAAAAAATTGTTATTATAAAAGATAATCTCCTATCTCTTCAACATAAGACCGAACCTGCCCATCAATCACCGGTTGTATTTCTTCAAATGCTACATTACTTTCGATCGATTGACGTATGAATGACGACCCACAAATCATGTCTATGGGCAATCTCTGATATTCAAACTCATAGGGGGGCTGCTTCCATTGAAAATCCTGGGGGTAATTCTGCCTGATTAACCTTATCAATTCATAATAGACTTCAAAACTGCGAAAAACTTCCGGGTCTAACGGATTTACCAATATACCACGGCATACTTCCGCCGAAAACTTGGAAAACTCAGGTTTAAAAAATACGGGTATAAATTGCACTCCGGGAAAAGACATATTGTTCAATGTATCTGTTAATTTTATATTGTCGATAAATGGGGCTCCGACCATTTCAAAAGGCCTTGTGGTTCCCCTCCCCTCCGAAAGATTGGTCCCCTCTAACATAACGGCTCCAGGGTAAACAAGCGCTGTCCGAAATGTAGGCATATTGGGGGATGGATAAGTCCATGTACCTTGAAAGATTCTATCCCTCCGCCATTGCTGTATAGGGACTACCTCGAGTTGCAAATCGATTCCGTAATAATTCATTCCATAACTTAAAAACTCGGCTGTGGTTAATGAATGCCTCATGGGTACGGGTAACTGACCGACTATACTGTAATACTGAGGAAGCATCACATTGCCTTCACAGG
>JAKAGC010000689.1 GCA_021817755.1 Acidobacteriota bacterium
TCCATTGACTTCACGATCTTCAACTTCTGCTTGAGATACGGCTGTCCTGAAATCGACATCCCACATGGTGACGGATTCGGCATTGTAAGCGAGACCTTTTTCTGCAAGTTCCAAAAATGAATATTGGGAAATACGTCGGGCATCCGTTCCAATGGTGGTATATATTAAAGACCAATCAACAGAAAGAGCTAACTTTCGCCAGGTGTTTTCAAAGGCTTTTTCATCTTGTGCTGTAATCAATTCGCAAGCTTCAATGAAATTCTGACGTGAAACAGAAACAACATCTTTTGTTTTCTCGGTTGCGGGTTTCCAATCGGGATCATAAGGAAGATGAGCTTCGCAACGGATATTGAGCACATTCTGGGTGCGCCGTTCTGTGGGTAAGCCGTTATCATCCCATCCCATGGGATAAAAGATATTTTTTCCATTCATCCTCTGGTAACGGACGATCATATCGGTCTGAGCATAACTGTATGCATGCCCTACATGTAGAGAACCTGATACTGTGGGAGGGGGGGTATCAACTACATATGTATTCTCACGGGTTTCCTGGGGATTCCAGAGATAAATTCCCTGCTGATCCCATTCTTTCTGCCATTTAGTCTCAACTTCGAAGTGTTGATACTCTTTGGGATATTTACTTTCATTGTCAGCCATAGCTATTCCTCGTTCATTCAATTTTATTGATAATTTATGATTTTCCAGTAAAGAGGAATATTTTATCTTAAAAAACGCTACATTGCAAGAATCAGGTGTACTGAATATAAAACATTTTGTCAGAACCTTTTTATAAAAAGGTTCCGACACTTCCAAAAATTTCTTACTAAGGAGACAACTTGCGAAGTATGAGGGATTTTTTTATAATAGATATAGTAATTAAATAAAAATGATTGGCATAATTGGGAGGTTCATATGAAAAAACAAAACATTGTTTTAGGAATGATGGGGATATTTCTTTTTTCACTATTTTTTTCAATCTTGCTTGCATCAAGAGATATGGATATCCGTAAAAGCGGTTCATTATGGGCTCGAATTGAATCAAATGGAACTATCCGAATAAATGGTTCGATGGTGGGTGAATTTGAACGGGGTGGTAAGATTCGAAAAGGGGGTTCGCTTGTGGGAGAAATTGAAGAGAACGGAACGATTAGAAAAAACGGCTCTGTAATCGGAGAAATTGAACAGAATGGAACTATTCGAAAAAATGGATCAATTATTGGTGAAATAGAAAATAATGGAATAATCCGCAAACATGGTTCTGTCTGGGGTGAAGCAGAAAATTGTTGTAGTAATTACTTGGAATTACGCCAGGTGACTGGGGTCCTGGTTTTTTTTGATTCGAATTTTTTTCAATAAGAAAAAATCAAACGACAGAATGTAACTATTTAAAAAAAGAGGGTTCTGCCGTAGGAAGCGGAATGAACCAATTATCGATAACTACTGCAAGACGTTTTTCCAGGGCCCATTTCATGAGGGGAGAATCACTGTCCATTAATTGATTTTTCATTAATATAAGCGCATGGTCTATATCAAGTACCAATTTTTCCGACAATCCGGGAAGCCCACGCTTATCTGTTAATTGAAAATTCGCATTGGGCATGGATTCGATATGAAGCACGGGTGGGTTAATATGAGGGCTTACACACGGATCGCCACCCCATAATGAAAGCCAATTAAAATACTGTTTACGGAAACGATCTATAATATGAGGATGGGTATATGCTTTTGATTGAAAATCACCGGTGAAATAATATGCAATTTTTTGAATATCGGAATTTTCAGGAAAAATATCATCATATACAGAAGCGTGACGAAGATTGGTAATTTCATAACTTTCGGGGTCTTCCTGATACTTATTAAACCGCTGTATCTGTATGGGAAGTACACGTTGAGGGGGAGGAAGATGAAGAATCAAGGGAATGAGTTCAATCATCTCAAGATAATTGGATTCCTGATCTCCTGGAAATCCGAATAGTAAATTATACAACACATCAACACCAACAGACCGACAATAACGTAAAAAAGCAATGTTGCCTTGAACAGTGGCATATTTTCCCATACGTTTTAATAATGAAGGTGAAAAAGATTCAATGCCGGGTTGAACAAGAGTAATGCCTGCTTCCTTAAGAGCAATAACCTGATTTACGAAAAGAGAAGCATTTACTTCATAACGGATATTCAACGGTGGAAATTTTGCAGCGATACTGGGAAAAAGGGTATTGAAATATGTATGAGGAATGAGATTATCAGACATTCGAATAGGACTGCGAGGATGACGTAAAACAAGTTGTTCCAATTCTTCGAGAACTTTTTGAGGCGATTTGGCATGGTAATTCTTCCTCTCCCCGGTTAATCCACAAAATATACACTTCTTCCACCTACAACCGCGGCTTGTTTCATATGGAATTGGGAAATTTGTTTTGGATGGGTATTTCAATGCGAATTGCTGAACTTGTTGAAAAAAATCATCATATTGAGGAGGGGGTAAATCATCAAGGTCGGTGACTTCCTCTCCATGAATGATGGGAGAATGATCTTTCTTCCCTTGTAATATATTTCTAATAAATTCCGGAAATGTTTTATCACTATCTCCCTGGAATATATAATCGATACCGTTATTAAGGGAGAGAATACCCTGGGCCATTTGCCCTTCACAATGAGCTCCACCTAATACAGTTAGGGTATCAGGGGATAATTTCTTAATATTATGGAGTAGAGCAATTCCAGAAACGAGACCTCCGAGTGTATTGGTGCACCCTATAACAGGATAAGAAGCTTGAGTAATCTTCTTTGTAATATAATTTATCCATTTTAAAATTTTCTTTTCCACAGCGCCCCAATCGATAGACAAAATCCATTGTCTTATTGGAGCCATATCCTCAGAAATTTTTAAACTGGCTTCCTTATTAGCAGAGTGCCATAGATGATCGGGAATGAATTGTGGGTCTATCAAACGATGAACATTTTTTCCAAGAAAGGGTAATTGAAACGCAACAGATGCAAATAAACGTTCAGCAATAAAAATGGTTTGATCGAGGTCGACGATATTGTTATAAAAATCT
>JAKAGC010000690.1 GCA_021817755.1 Acidobacteriota bacterium
AATCCCCATTCTTTGTAGGATGCCATTCTTTTACAAGTTCCGGGAAAACCGCAAGTAAATTGTTTTCTTTGCTGGGTTTATGACCAGAGCAATACGGACAACCGATCCCTCGAACCCGGGCTTTAATTTCTTTATAAAATTCATGCCCTTCGGTACAAATCCACCATATTTTTCTCTTGGACCCATAAGAAAAATTATGAGGAGTAAGCCCTTCATTTTTGGTAGGATGCCATTGTCCTATAATATGAGGCGCTGCTTTAGCCAGCGAGATGACTCCTTTTTGGGCTTTATTTTTTTCCCGTGCACAAATAGGACATCCGTGATATTTTCTATTATATACTGTAGAAGACCATTCATGATTTTTACTACATTTCCACCAGACTCTTTTTTCAGAACCTGGTGTTACATTTTCAGGTTTCAGATCACCATTTTTTAGAGGATGCCATTCCAATGCAATTTCCGGATAGACAATGCTGAGGTTGTAATCTTTAGAAGGAAACATTCCCTGGCAATAGGGGCATCCTGTTCCATTGACACGAGGAGGGATATAAGCACTCCATTCATGACCATTAGGACATTTCCACCATACACGCTTCCAGTACTGAGGGGTAACCATATTGGGTTTTAATTGTTTGTTTTTTGTGGGATGCCACTCTGAGGCCAAATCCGGATAAAGAAATAGTAGATTATTCTCCGCAGTCACAGTTTTCATGTATAACCTCCTGAAATATCTATATACAGCTATGGGCGTCCTTTTCGAATGGATGTTTTATTTTTCCTCCTTCCAAGACATACAGGGCATTGGGTACCACTGTTTCGTTCGCCCACTTGAGCATCGTATTCGTGACCTTTCGGGCATAACCACCATGCAAACCGTTCTGAATTGGGGGTAACCTGATCCGGGGTAAAATCTCCATTCAATGTTGGATGCCACTCTGCTGCCAGGGCAGGGTTTACAGTAAGTAAATTGTTCTCTTTACTAGGTCTATGGCCTGAACAAAAGGGACAGCCGGTTCCTTTGACACGATGCTTGATTTCGCTTTCCCATTCATGACCTTCTGCGCACATCCACCATACTTTTCGACGGGAACCATAAGTGAATTCATTGGGCGAAAGACCTTGATTTTTTGTGGGATGCCACTGTTCGATAAGATGAGGAGCAGCATCGACCATTGAAACTATCCCTTTTCGTTCTTTATTTCTTTGTTTGGCACACTCGGGACAACCGTGGTTTTTCCGATTATATACAGGAGAATTCCATGTGTGATTATTATCACAAATCCACCATACCCTTTTTTCAGAACCAGGTGTAACATCAGTGGGTTTTAATTTCCCGTTTTTTGTAGGGTGCCATTGTTTTGCCCAATCGGGATGAACGGTTTGTAAATTGTAATCCTTAGATGGCCGCATACCAAGACAAAAGGGGCACGCTGATCCATCGGCGCGCTGCGGAATCAATGCCTTCCACTCATGCCCAAATGAACATTTCCACCAAACTCTCTTTAAAGTGAAGGGAGCCACCTGGTATGGAGTAAGGGGATAATTCTTTGTAGGATGCCATTCTTCGGCAAGATGAGGATAAAGAACAGCTAAATTAAAGTCTTTTGTCACCTTTCTATTGCCTGTTTTGCGATACATATAGATATACCCTCCGGTATTATTTACTTTTATGCGTGTTTTACCTGTAAATGTAACACTTATGAATTGAAATGTCAAGATTTATTAACCGTGAATTATCTGATAGACGTATATCTGCGGGAATTAAAACAAAACAAATTAAAACTTTAAACAGACTCTAGAATGGATTATAACGGCCTTTTCGTAATTAGGATTTCTGCATTTTCTATACGCAATTCATCACTGGAAGACCTAGGAAAGAACTGCAACAACACTAAAACCTGTGTAGAAGCTGGATTAATTCTCTGTGAAACGATATGTGTTTTCAAAGTTGAAGAGGTTATAAAGGTTTTTGATGGACGCCATTTCCCATTCCTTAGTTGAGATACAATCAAACCATTATAATATTTATCATCCATTACCAAATGCGAAGACACACCTAACCTCACAATGAAATTTATATAATATCCCCCAGGAAGTTTTCCATTGATGAATTTACTACTATCGAATCCGAATTGAATTTTTCGTTTTCCGTTAGACCCGGGATTTATATTCTTTACAATAAAAATATTCTTACCATTCTCATTGATGAGATCGAATTTAAACTCCCCTTCTTGTGAGAGGACAAACAACATAGGAGACGTCTTTTCAAGATGCTTTTCTTCTTTATTCCAAATAGAATAGACTTTATCACCCGGAGACTTCAAAGAAGAGCTCATATACAAATCGGTTACCCTCCGTGGTTCTACTTCAGTAACAAATAAAGGAATATTTTTTGCTATTTTTGAATTTCGAAAAAATGCAAGCACTTTAAAGCTTCCTTTTTCCATTGCTTTACTTAGAGCTTCGAATTTTAGAATTCTGAGAATTTCAGGATTACTATTTTTTTTATCCTCCAAAATGGATCGAATTGCCTGTAAATTATCGGAAGCAGCCGCCTGGTGAACCAATCGAATGATTTCGAGGGTTTTTAAAGTAATTGGTTTTGACTGGATGAGCAATCGAAGTGGGTTTTCGTCGATCTGACCGGCTGGTGGTAAAATTTCGATTTCCCCAAAGGAGAGAGAGGTTTTTGTTGGTGATTGCAATCGAATGACCTGGGCCATCTGATCGGAAAGAGGAATACGCCAGGGGATATCGTCTCCACGTTGAGTAACAACGGCCAGTGTTTCAAAATCCTTCCCGTTCATGGCTCCGAGAATATGAAGGGGAAGTTGAGCTTTTCCGTTAAAAGATTTATCATAAAGTACAATTTCACCCAGTGAATAAGGTTTTCCAAGATCGACTTGCCACCATTGGTTCTTTCTCCGTTCTGTCATGAACGATTTTCCATAGTTTCCATCAACAGCAAGACCTGCATAATCAATATCATAATCACCGGAACTCATCTCGGTTTTCTTAGCATAAGCAAGATTACCGGTGGCAGGGAATTGCTTTGTATTC
>JAKAGC010000691.1 GCA_021817755.1 Acidobacteriota bacterium
ACAAGGTAACCCATAGTTTCCCATAGCTACCAAAATACCTGTAAAAATCCTTATTTTGTGCTAAAATAGGGCTACTTTATGAAAAACAAAAAGCTTTTAGTTATTATCCCTGCTTACAATGAGGAAAAACATATCAATAATTGCATACAATCCATAATGCAGTGTGATTACCCGAAAAATAAATACGAAATTATCGATGCCGTTTATACATTACACAGCAAAATAATAATTGAATTATTCTCAGAATATGCCTCAGGTCTCGCTTTCAGTTTGGCTTTCCAAAATTTCGAACATGAATTGAAAAATATTGAAAACGAATACTTCCCTCCCTCAGGATCAACATTACTTTTAAAATTCGGAACTCAATTTATCGGTTGTGTTGCTTTCAGAAAATTCGATGATAATATCTGCGAAATGAAAAGAATGTATATTATACTATATCACGCAGGAGTACATTTTTCCCAGTAATTTTATATTGTTTCTTAAAAATGAATTTTTCATCATAAGCTTCATTGAAGTAAAAAAATAATTTTTTTTAAAACTATCTTTTTCTTTTTCAATTTCTTTAATCTTGCTCATATAAAATTTTCGGTAACAATTAAATATTTCTTCATTTTCTACGAATTCGGCGATGATCCCGATATTTGCTTTATCGGCAAAAGATTTAATGGTTTCTATTACACTATAGCTTCCTTTATCTGTATGAACCGAACGAATCAGACTGCCGTCAATCTTAACATAATCGATTTCAATATCCAGTAGTGCCCTAAAATTGGAATAACCACTACCGAAATCATCGATGGCGATCTTTACTCCATACTTTTTTACATTTTGAATAAATTGTTTTAAGATATCCAGGTAACGGATGCCTTCCTGTTCGACAATTTCAAGTGTCATACGCGAAGCAGCCTCAGGATTCTTAACAAGTAAATCGATAAGGAAGTCTCGTACATTTTTATTTTCAATATCAATAGCGGATAAGTTTATAGAGAATTCTTCTTCCCGATTTTTAAACATCTCTATCGACGCATTTGCCATGATCTTAGTTATATCGGGATAATATTTACTATTCTTTGCAATTAAAAGAAACTGGCCGGGAGGCACAATATTCCCTTCTTCATCGATCATTCTCAATAACGATTCATATTTCCCAATTTTCCCGAGCCGGCTGTCATAAATGGCCTGAAAATAGGGTATTATACGGTTATATTGAATTGCTTCCTTTATCTTTTTCAACCAGAAAATATTTTCTCCGATATTCTGGTAAACATCTTTGATAATGTCATCCATTATTAATACACCGGTTTTGTTTCGGATAGCTTCTTCCAGAGCCATTTCACACTTTTCAAGAATATTTTCTTTAGCGAATCCGACAATTGCCGTTAATTCTATTTCATAATGGGTATCTTTGAAACATTTCCCGTGAGATGTAAAAACAGAAATTAAATCATTTACACAGGCTTTCGCCCTATCTTTATCCAGATACCCATCACTATTATCGACGAGGAAACCGAACAATCCCTTTCCAAGGTGGAATAATTCTACTTTGTTATTAATTTCTATCGATTTCTGGCATATTAAAAAATCGGTAAAGTCTTTCTCGATTAATGCACCGGTGGTATCACCGTAGAAACGGCTTAGGGATTCCATATTATCAATTTTTATTAGTAAAAGGGCGGGACTGTTCTTTTCCGGTAGTTTTTCCCGGAAAGCGGCACGATTCGGTAATCCTGTTTCCGGACTTATTGTAGATAACACATATTTTTTATTGAGTAGTGAGAATCGAAGATAAGACCGGACATGAGCCAGAAGTTCATGCATATTAAAGGGTTTATTGACATAATCCATCGCACCGAATTCAAAGGCTTTAATACGATCCTCCATGTCATTCAAACCGGTTAGCACAATAACCGGTATTCTACTGGTATCCGGGTTTTCAATAATTGCTTTAGTCGCCTCCAATCCATTCATGACCGGCATTTCTACATCCATTAATACTAAATCCGGTATCCTTTTTTTAGCTAATTCAAATCCTTCTTTACCATTTTCTGCTTCTATTACACAATAATTTTCATCTTCCAGCATCTCACGCAAAAATTCCCGGTTGACTTCATTGTCTTCCACAACTAAAATCAGCGGTTGATACCCCATAATCTCTTGTCTCCTATTATGTATATTTTATATACGATTATATTCTATCAAATTAAAAAGAAAAATTAAATATGACGGAAGGATATAAAATTTTAAGGATTCATTACTCTGTGTTTAAAAACGGTTGAAATATTTTTTTTTAGTAATATAATTGAAAGTCCGACAAAAATTATGTATGTCCAATGACTATAATAAAAAATATTAGTGCTGCTTTCAAATTTATGACCATTTTGCCTATCCCAATCCGAACAGAATATTCTCATCTGACAAAATCACTACCATGGTTCCCCCTAACCGGAACTATTATCGGCTTGATTATCTCAATTGGATATCACTATATTGGTAAGATTCTTCCTCTGTCGATAACTTCCGTTTTAGCAATAACATTTTACATCATCCTGACCCGCGGTCTTCATCTTGATGGTTTGGCTGATACGATTGACGGATTTTTCAGCAGAAAAGACCGGGATACAATTTTAAAAATCATGAAAGAACCCACAATCGGTACATTTGCCGGACTTGGTTTGATTTCCTGGTTCTTCCTATTCTATACCGGCTTACCCTTCCTTACTACTACAGAACTCATTCTCACTTTCAGCTTCTCGCGTATGTCCATCCTCTGGCTTCCCCTTTTTTTCTCTTATCCGCGAGAAAGCGGAACAGGAAAATTTTTCGTTGAAAATGTTAATTTGATTACTGTTTTGGCAGCTACCTTTATTACAGTTGGAATAATGATATTTGTTCTTATTTTTCAATTCCCATTTGATATTAAACAAATTTATTCAATTTCTCCATTTATCCTGTTTCCAGGTCTTTTAATAATTTCAATTTTTTTTGCATTACTCATCGGTATATGGTCCAAACGGAAAATAGATGGTATTACAGGCGATATAATGGGTTTTATTATA
>JAKAGC010000692.1 GCA_021817755.1 Acidobacteriota bacterium
CCGATCTTACTTTGCAAGGTCAATTTGAAAGGAAAAAGAAATTCGAGAAACATGAGGCTTTGGCAAAAGAGAAACAGGATCAACGAATAGAAAAATTAGATAAAGATTTAATCGAAGGTGATCTGGGGGATATCCGTAAAGAGAATTTAAAGTCGCGTCCTGTCAAAAAAGATAAGACAAAATTAAAACTGAAAGCTAAAAAAGAATTTTTGTTATATGAAGAAGAACTGGGACCCATTACGGATGATGAACCGCCTATTGTTCTTCCTGTCATTCCAGAGGAAAAAGTAGTAAAAGAAATTATTTTAAAGAAAGAAAAAGAAAAGGTTGAACCAAAGCGTGTGGAAGTTGTTGTTAAAGAACCATCGAAACCCAAAGAAAAAGTATTGAATTTGCCTGAATTGATACAAACTTCCAATTATATAAATATAAAGGAATTAGCTGAAAAATTGAACCTTAAACTTAAAGATATTGAAGAAAAAATGAATGCTCAAGGTAAGGAATATCTTACCAACCAGATTCTTGATATTGAAGATATAAAAGATATTTGTAAGGAATTTAATGTGGTAGTTGATATTATTTCGTTTGAAGAAGACATATTTAATAATTACGTATTGAAGTTTAAAGCAGAACAAACTTCTCGTGCACCAGTTGTCACGGTCATGGGCCATGTCGATCATGGAAAAACCACCTTACTGGATACACTTCGAAAAACACGTGTTGCTGAAAAGGAAGCCGGTGGTATTACTCAGAAAATCGGTGCCTATAAATTATCATTCAAAGGGAATGATATAGTATTTATCGATACACCTGGTCATGAAGCTTTCACTAATATCAGAGCCAGAGGTGCAAAGGTGACCGATATCGTTGTACTGGTGGTAGCTGCAAATGATGGTGTTCAGCCCCAAACCATTGAAGCTATTAATCATGCGCGTGTTGCAAATGTACCTTTGATAGTAGCCATCAATAAAATTGATATGGATGGAGCTGATTCAACCCGTGTTAAACAACAGCTTACGAAGCATGAGATTGTTGTTGAAGATTGGGGTGGAGATGTTGTTTCGGTCGAAATTTCTGCAAAGCATAACAAAAACCTTGATGCACTACTTGAAATGATTAACCTCGTTTCTGAAATGCTCGAACTAAAAGCTTTTAAAAATATTCCTGCTCGTGGAACTATTATCGAGTCTAAGCTTGATCCTCAACTGGGACCAATAGGAACAGTTTTACTTCAACATGGTCAATTGAAAAAAGGTGATTTTTTTATTTGTGGCAATTCAGTTGGAAAAGTTAAATCAATTTTCGATGACCATGCGAAAGTACTTAATGGTGCACAGGCACCGATGCCCATCGAAATTATGGGATTCGAAGAGATTCCTGTGGCTGGTGAAATTTTCCAGGTTACCGATGATGTTGAAAAGGCTCGTAAAGTAGTTGAAATTAGAAAACAGAAAGGGAAAGAAGCCCGAATCGATAATGTATTTTCTGATAAGAAGTTAAGCCTTCAAAATCTTTTCGATAAATTGGAAGAGGATAAAACGAAAGTTTTCTCCATCATTATTAAAACTGATAATTTTAGCTCTTGTGAAGTTTTAGAAAGAATATTATTAAAGCAAGGTAATGACCAATTGAAAATAAATATTGTTCAAAAAGGAGTCGGAAATATTACTGAGAGTGATATTTTACTTGCTTCTACCTCCGGTGCAAAAATTATAGCTTTTAATGTAAAATCCCCTCAAAAGCTTACCGAACTGGCTCGACGGGAAAATGTCGAAATAAAACTTTATAACGTAATTTATCACCTGATCGAAGAAGTAGAACGTGCAATGAAAGGTGAAATTGTTCCTCAGTTTGTTGAAACCTATATTGGAAAGGCTGAAGTGCTACAGATATTTAAGATTTCTAAACTTGGAATCATTGCTGGTTGCCTTGTTAAAGAAGGAAAAGTAACCAACAAATCGAAAATAAAAGTTCTTCGTAAAAATGATCTCGTTTTCGAGGGAGATGTTCAAACTCTGAGGCGTGTTAAAAACGAGGTTACCGAAGTCAACGCCGGAACCGAATGTGGTATCCGTATTAAAAATTTCAATGCCATCGAAACCGGAGATACTCTGGAGATATATGAATTAAAACTTAAAACATAAGAGAATGAATCGTGATCGTAGGAGTATTGATAGTGGAATTACATACAGACACTACGCATAGCCTCAAAGAGAAACGTCATATTATTTCCAGTATCAAAGAAAAATTAAAAAATAAATACAATATATCCATAATTGAAAGCGATTATCAGAATCTCTGGCAGAAAATTCAATTAGGAATCTCGATGGTAGCGAATTCTAAACCCATTATAGAAACTGCATTTACGCGAATTGAGGATTTTATAACTCTTAATTATCCTGTTCGGATTGTTTCTGTCGAAAAAGATTTCTTTTAAAATGTTATATGGCTGTGTCTCATGTCTCACAGAATGGAACGTTTTTCCAGTACATTAAAGCAATGCATTGCTGATATCCTATCAAGCGAAATACAAAACCCTTTACTAAAATCGGTTGTTATTTCTGATATAATTGTTGAACACGATTTACGAAGCGCCAGAGTTTTTGTTTCTTCCCCGATGGGAAATCTATCTGATATTGTTCAGCAGCTTAATGGGGCAAAAGGTTTTATAAAAAAATCTATCGGTAAACAGATGTATTTAAAATATGTTCCCGATATTAAATTTCTGGAATATGTCACCTTGCATATTGATACTCCGAATAAAGATAATTTTACTATTGAATCTTTCTCAATTGATGAAGACTTATAAAATCTACAATGAGAAGCTCGATTAAAAACCAAATAGCAAGGGCAATCATAAAAGCAAATCGAATCGCTATTAGTTCACATATCCGACCAGATGCAGACTCAATTGGAAGTGGGCTATCTTTATATATGATTTTCAAACAAATGGGAAAGGATGTTCACTATTTCAATACAGATCGCGCACCTTTTCCTCTTTCTGAATTACCTGGTTTTGAAGTAATCGAATATCGGCAAATATACCCTCAACCGTT
>JAKAGC010000693.1 GCA_021817755.1 Acidobacteriota bacterium
GTTGGAAATTTTTATATCAAACATAGATGCGATATCGAAATCGATAATTTTTATGTCTTTAAAATTAGGAGAGACAAGAATATTGGAAGGGTTTATATCGCGGTGAATGATATTTTGAGCGTGAATAGTAGCCAACCCGCCGGCAATCCCGATCGCCATGGGGAGGAATTGTTCGACGGGTATGGAACCTTCTTTGATTTTATCGAGTAATGATTGTCCATTGATATCTTCAAGAATAATCCCGGTAAAATCTTTGTCATCGATACGATCTATGACATTAATTACATAAGGTGAATCTATCTGACGGAGAAAATAATATTCGCGTTTACCGGCGGCAATTAATTCTGTCGTAGGAATTGATTTCTTCTCAAGAATTTTGATTATTACTGTGGATAAATCGTCATCTTTTTTTGCTCGATAAACGGTACAATGTTTGCCTCGGTAAACTTGCTCCCGGATTACATATCCAGCGATAATCATTATTTACTCCGTATTCGATTGGTGATGGGCACCAAATACATAACCGATCCGGTGCCCATTTCGAATACATTATAATACCATATTTTTTTATAAAATACAGGTGGTAAATACAATTTCTCCACCTTCGTATTTTAATTCGAACAAAACATGATCTACCGATGGGTCTACCCAGGGCAGTTGCAATATGATATCGTTGCTTTTAAATTGTTGATGCAAATCCACATCCAGTTCTTCGGGAGTGGTGATTTTCATACTGGTTTTAACTTCTTCGCCTGTGCTTAATTTTTCTAAAATTTTGAATGTATCGCTTTCATCGATCCATATCTGACCGTCTTTATCTTTGATATGAATCTTAGGATAGTGAAGCCCTTTTAATCTGAACATTACATGAACACCGTTTGGGATTGTCATTCCGACCTGTTTATTCAGGTATTCTACCCGCTTTTTGTTGTCGGAAAATAATTCCTTTTTCAGTTTTTCATCTTTTGCACTTTCCAGCATCAGTTGCATATAGTTGACATAAATACTCCTGATCTGTTCATCGATTTCTTTTGATTTCTTAACGACAATGTCAGGTCCTTGTACACTCATAATGTACCTCCTATTTAAAAAATTATTTTATTCAAGGTTTTATTTCCGATTCAGAGGAATAATAATCAGAGAACCGGATATTCATTGTATGTTTTTTCCAGATTTGAGATGAGTGCGGGTGAGGCGGTTATCAGTGGAATGTACCATGAATCCATTATCACAGCGAGTTTTTCTTCTAATGCCCACTCTATATCGGGTGAATTATTGGATGATTTATAAGGCTGCGGAATCATTATCTGGCGAACTTTTTCTTCAGTGAGGAAATGCTTTTTTTCTGTGTTATGAATACTGCGTGTGTCAATAATTGCATAGGCCCCGAGTACATTCATCAAGACAAGATTTTCTTTTTTCCAGTTTTGTTTCCAGTAATCTACCTGATGGGCGATTTCTCCGACAATCGACGCATTTTGTTCTGAACCTGAAGAATATTCGCCGGAATAATATATGGAAAGCTTTTCAATTGCTGATGTTTTGGGGAAGATATCAGAAAATACGGGCCAGGGTTCAACTTCAGTAATACCGAAATCATGGGGATGGTTAATAAATTGAGAATTCCGCATTAATCCTAGGGGAATGTAATTCATGGGGGGCTGCAAATGACGTATTAAAGGAAGTAATTGCAGTATTTCCCGGTTATCGGAATCAGTCTCTCCGGGGAAGCCCCAGAGAAGGAACCATGTGGTATAAATTCCTGCACAAGCGGTGTTTCTCAGGAATAGGAGATTTTGCCTTCCTAAGGTTCCTTTGTGCATTAATTTTAATACATGACTGGAAAAAGTTTCAATCCCGGCAAATATAGCAGGAATTTTGGATTGTTTAAACCGGTATAGTATATTTAAATTAAAGTTGGTTCTGAGCTGGTATACAAGGGAAGGAAAGTCTGGCGATGAAGCCATTTGAGGGAGGAGTTTTTCGGGATAAGATGGCTCGATGATATTATCGGACATATAAAGAAGACGATCTCCGATAAGGGGTTTGATTGAACGCAAATCATCCAAAACTCTATTGACGGATTTATGCCTGAAATTATATGGGAATTCACTGCAAAAGGTACATTTGGATTTTTCTGCCCACCAGCAACCACGGCTGGTTTCATACCAGACTCGGATTTTTTCCTGGTCAGTATCTCCAATGAAATGATGATATTGCTCAAAGAAAGATTCGTATCTGGGTATGGGTATATTATCGAGGTTCTGATTAGGTTCACCAGTAATAATTCGTTGCGGGGGGAGTGATGAGGTGGAAATGGAATTTTTTTGTGAAGGAAAACAATCTTGGAGAAATCGAGTAAAAGTGGTTTCACTTTCTCCTTTGAAAATGTAATCAATGGAAGGGTGAAGAGAAGCAATACCTTCAGCGGATTCTTCTTTACAACCAATGCCGCCTATAATTGTAATTTTTTCGGGGTTTAGTTGTTTAACCCTGCGTAATAGTGCAACACTGAAATTGATTTGCCTGAACATCAAAACTCCACACCCAATAATAGGATAAGGAGAAGAAGCGATTATGGGAGCAATTTCATCTATGAATGAATAGCACTGACTCTCCATTTGAATTACAGTATCTTTATCAAGAGGGGTATGAGTTTGATAAAACGCATTCAATCCGGTTTTCTTTCCAGCAACAGGCATAAATTCCCCGGAAAAATTATGGGCGTTATATCCAAGGGGGGGCATATCATAAGCGCTGCGTGCAAATAGACGTTCTCCGAGCATCCAATAAAGAGGGGCATTATGTACAAGATCGTAACGTTCTATTCCGAGAATAGATGCAAGAAGCATATTGATATAAAGAATATGGGTTTTAAATCCCTTTGCTTCGGTTTCTGCCTGGAGTATGTGTGGACCAAGGGCGAAATCATAGATACTACCGAAAGGTGGAATAATAATAAGTGCCTGACCTTTATCCAGTACAGGTCTGAGCAGTTCGGGTATATTGAATTGTTGCTGTATCATTATTTCAATGATAGCATATGGGGATA
>JAKAGC010000694.1 GCA_021817755.1 Acidobacteriota bacterium
TGAAATTGGAGATCGCAATCACTGACAAATCTTATAAATTCGTTTTCATCAAGGTCAGTTGCGTTTTTTATGTCTTTCATTGCAGTTTCCCAACCAATTGGAATTCCTGAAATCCCTGCATTTGTCCATTCCTTGTTTTTCCAACAATCAATAATGAATCCCTGGAAAGTTGGATTTAGTGGCGGTGGGTTATCTATAGGAATATGTGATCTATTTGCAGATGGCACAGCTCTATGAACTAAATGAACAGTAATTTTACGTTCACGATATTTTGAAGATAGAAATTTCCAGCCTTTAGCCAATTGACGTATTAGACTTGGGTATACTTTTTCATTTTTTCTTTCATCTTCTATTATTTTTTTGAAGGAAATACTTTTGACATTCTCTCCCCATTTTACTTGGTACGCATCCAGACATCCCTGGCAAGCAATTTGAATATCATCCACTTGGCCGACTTCTGGGTCGGCAATCTTTATCCACTCAAGCTTTCCTTTCAACAATGTATTATATATTAATTCAGCAAAGACTTTGTATTGGGCTCTGTAACCCACCATTGCCACTCTTTCTCCGTCACCCGACTTATGGCTTGTGTTTCCCAAATTTTCCTTGTTCCCCATTTAATCTCCTTAGTTCCTGCCGATAACCATTTAACAATAATATGAAACTTAAATTTATATCATACTTTTCTTTAGAATGAAAGTATTGTATAATACAAATTTGTTGCTAAAAGAAAGAGTTTTCTTAAAAATTTAGTATCAGATTTATAATTCTTTTATATAGAATGTTTTAATGAGTAAAAAATGAAAATGGGGGAATTCCTTATTCTTAAATAGAGAACAATTGGATTTTATTTGTCATATCTCGAAAATTCAAAAAAAAGCATATCCTATCACAATATATCCAAACTGCCATTCTCTTCCCATCGTTTTTACCGCCTCCTGTGGATACGCTTCCGCTGACATACATCGTTTTTAATTATTACAAAACAGAGAAGTAAAACCCCACTGGCATATTGTATGCTCGATGATCTTAATTTTACTATATTTTTGATTTATTAATTTTGTACGTGTTCTCAGCATCCCCAATATTCTTTCATAATAGAAAACAAATACCTGGCGATCCAGTTGCCGAGTAGACCAATTTGGGTCGGCAGCTTTATCCATGTACCATTCACGAGCTTTTTCATTTTCAACACGCATAAGACACTTATAATGCTTCCAGGTCAATTCGCTCCGCAATGCGGAGTGTTTTAAAAAGGTCGTGTAAAACTGGCAGATGTTACGTAGTGTCTGGATTGAGTATCCTTTTCCGAATTCTACAGTTAGACGTTTGGAAAGCTCTTCCAGTACAGATTTTCCATATTCGGCCCTGTTTTCTCCACCTTTCGCGTCTTCCACAATCAATTGGCCGATCTACCAATAGACTTGGATCATGGCTGTATTTATCGTTTTAAGAGTCGATTTACAAGCATTTTCCAGCACTGTTCGAACCCTGTCATAAAGTAAGGTCGCATTTTCTAATTGGTATTATTTTTCATCATATTCTTTTTTGCATAGTTAAAAAAAATTCAATCATTATTACTTTTATCGGATCAATTAAACCAAAATTGGAAAAATCTTGACCAAAATGTGATTTTATATCCCGGTATTTAACCATTTAAGGTTGGTTTTTTTGGCTTAAAGTAAAAGTTAAAAACTTCGAAAATATTCACAGGTAAATATTTTTGATATTAGGTTGCTCTTCTCGGTATCTGCATAATTTATCAGGGAGAAAATTATTGAATATTGAGCGCATCATGAATAATTATAGTATAATATTGAAAATGGTCTGGCTCTTATAGAAAAATGGTTAAGAAATAAAAATACAATTGAATTTTTGGGTATTTAGGAAGAATTATAACACGGATTTTAATTCCCCCGAATTCGAGGAAATTAGAAATCAGTCCGATTTGAACCGACTCGTTCTCTCTGTATAGCCGTGGGTGGAGAAAACCAATTCCAAAAGTATCATTGTAAATTCGGACATAATCCTTATTGAAAGGGTACTGTGTACCCTTAATGTTTTGCACTCCCAAATTTTTAGAAGAGAGACTATTGGGGGATGAAGTGAGCTCCAATGTGCAATTTAGAAAAAGATAAAAACTGAAGGTGACTTTCCATATATTGTATAAAAAAAAGATCTAAGGATTTTTCTCTCTTAAAAGAAAACCACACCACCCACACAGATAAAATTAAATATTGAAATTTAATTCCAAAAGTGGGATAATGATCTATCCAGGAGAATGAAATGGCTAATTTACCTCGTATACCGGGATACAAACTTGAGAAGAAATTGGGAGAAGGCGGGATGGCCGCCGTTTATGAAGGAATTCAGGAAAAATTAAACCGGAAAGTAGCTATCAAACTTCTGGATCCATCTTTACTGAAAAATGATATGGTTAAAGCCCGCTTTGTGAACGAAGCTGAAACAGCGGGAATGCTTAGACACTCGAATATTATTTCTATTATCGATGTGGGAAATGTAGAAGGCTATTTTTATATCGTTATGGAATTCCTCGAAGAAACATTAAAAGAACGGATGTTCGGATTAACGGAATTCCGGTTCCCACCTGAAGCGGCTATATCTATTTTGAAGCCGATTATCCATGCGCTGGATTATGCGCATTCGGTAGGTATTATTCACCGGGATATCAAAACAGATAATATTATGTTCCGCAGAGACGGAACCCCTGTCTTAACCGATTTTGGTATTGCCCGGGCATTGGAATCGGACAGCCGTATGACTCGCACAGGTATCAGCGTAGGAACTCCTTATTATATGAGCCCTGAACAATGCATGGCAGAACCGCTGGACGGTCGAAGCGATTTCTACTCCCTGGGAGTGGTTTTCTTTGAAATGGTTACGGGTTCCAGACCGTATGAAGCGGATAATCCGACTGCAATAGCAATTAAACATGTCCAGGAACCGGTTCCGAAACTACCGAAAGAATTATCGAGATACCAGATTCTTATCGATAAAATGATGGCGAAAAAAAAGGCAGAACGGGTGGC
>JAKAGC010000695.1 GCA_021817755.1 Acidobacteriota bacterium
TACAAATGAAATATTTTTACGTATTTCTTTGAGTTCTTTATCATCGGTATTGTAAATATCGGTTCCCTGGAATAATATCCGGGATTCTTCTTCAGAGGGAGGTAGTAATCCTCCTATGGTTTTAAGAAGTGATAGATTTATTACATCATGGGGTCCATCGATAAGATAAGCTTTTTTCTCATTTATAACAAAATTTATTGAAGGTAGATAAACTCCGTCATCCAGGGTCAATATCAAATTCTCTATTAAAAAAAGCGGTTCTTTCATAATTGATCTCATAAATAAGAGAATATGGTTGCAATTATATCTAAAATAATTATGGAAGCCACAGAATTAACAACTGAACGAATGGTACGTTGTGGAACTTCGGTGCTGGCTCCGCTGACTTTCAATCCATGATAACAGGAAATCAACCCGATTGCAATACCAAAGAGCATTGATTTTATAACCATCATGGAAACATCGAGGAAAGACATTTCAGAAATAATACGATTAATAAAGATAAAAATATTGACCGGTGAATAGACTATATTGTAAAGAATATACCCCCCAATTACAGAAATAAAATTGAAATACAAAGTAAGAGTAAAAAGAGAAACGATCATCCCTATAACTCGAGGTATAATAAGGTATTCAACGGGGGATATTCCAAAAGAATCAAGAAGATCGATTTCCTTATTTACAACCATATTCCCGAGTTCGGTTGAAATAGCAGTGCCTGAGCGAGCTATTACAATAAAGGCTGTAAAAATAATACCGAGCTGCCTTACAACAATTACCACAATTAACTCATATACAAGCCGTGTCTCTCCTAATTTACCGGTAATCTGCCCAACTTCAAGGACAATCAATGCACCGATGCTGAGGGAAATAATTCCTATCAGAGAGAGTGCATCGTAACCTGTAAAAAGAATTTGCCTCATCAGTACGGTATTATTAATTCTTCTCTTCCTGGAGAGATGGAAAATACGAAGCATAACATGTATGGAGAACCAGTAAAATTCGAGAATGCCATTAGATGCTTTAAAAAAACGACTCCCCAGACGTGTAATAAAAGGGGGATCGGTTTTATGGGTTATTTGAGAGTTTTCGCTAAATTTAAAAACTTTTTTCATATGGGATTATTCACTTTTTTTGTTGTTTTTAATTGAATTTTCGTTTAATCGAATTGTTCTACTGCATTCAGGACATATGCTATAATTAATATCAGCCTCACTATGAAGCTCAAGGAAATAATCGACTTGCTGCCAATACCCGTCATCATCCCGAATCTTTTTACAATTGGCGCAAATGGGAATTAACCCTTGAAGAGCTTTTATTCTATCATTTTTTTTTGCAAGTTCGCGATTCATCTCCATGAGTTCTTTATTTTTCCTGACATAGACTTCAAAAGTGGAGAATAAGATATCCAATATCTGAAGTTGACTAGACATAATATAATGTTTTTTCCCAGCAAAATAGATTTCAATTCCCATATCTGGAATCTGGGAGGATGAGCCTTTTGATAATAAACGAATTTTAGCATTTGCGAGCATATATTCGATTTGAGAAAGGATATAATCTTCCTGATAAGGTTTTATAATGAAATTATCGGCACCACTTTCTAATCCTTTGATGATATCCTGGGGTTCGGAAAGAGCAGTGAGGAGCATAACAGGGATATGATTTAAATTTTTATCCTGTTTTATTTTGGAACAGAATTCAAAACCGTCCATAAGGGGCATCAAAACATCACTAATTATGATAGAAGGAGATTGCTTTTCAAGGAATTTAAACGCTTTTAATGCATCTATTTCAGTATCGACTTTATAACCGGCTTGTTCAAGAAAATATCTAAGTTGTTCAGCCTGGGTGATACTGTCATCTACGATCAAAATATGTTTATTTTCCGGATCACGATTCATTTTGATTTTTCTTTTTTTGATTTTCGATCGTAGAATTCGGGATATAATTCTCTCATGCAATCACTACAAATACCATGAGTAAAATCGGCGCAAGTATGCGCAGCAACATAATCTTCTACTTCTTGCCAATACCCTTCATCGTTCCTGACTTTTTTACATTTTGAACAAATGGGAATTAATCCACTTAGAGTGCGTATCTTCTCATTAGCGAGTTTTAATTCGTGGTTCAATTGTTCCAATTCGATATTTTTCTGGATTATGGCTTCATATGTTGAAAACAGAAGGTCTATAATTTGTAAACGTTCTGAAGTGATACGGTGTTTCTTTCCAGCGAAAAAAATTTCAATTCCCATTTCAGGACTTCGTTTTTCTGATATAACTCTTAGTTTCAAATTAATCAGGAGATATTCGATACGTGAAAGAAGATAATCGCGGTTATATGGCTTGGTAATGAAATTATCGGCACCTACTTCCAATCCCCTTAGAATATCATAAGGTTCAGAGAGTGTTGTTAATACAATAATTGGGATATGATTCAATCGTTCGTCTTGTTTTACACGTGAACAAAATTCAAAACCGTCCATTATGGGCATCATGACATCACTGATAATAATTGTGGGGATTTCTGATTGAAGATAATCCAAAGCCTTCTCCGCATCTACTACCCATTTAACGTTAAAACCTTCTTCTTCGAGAATAAATTTTAACTTTTCACCTTGTGTCAGGCTGTCTTCTAAAATCAGAATTGTCACATCTTCTTTCCGCTGCTTTGGAACTTCATTCATAATAAAACTCCTGATCTAAAATTATAACTATTATAACGTGGAGAAACTAAAAAATCAATTGTGCGAAATTTAATTCTTTTTTGTCTCAATCACATTATCATCTGAAAATCGGTCTATTAATTTCACATAAGGATCGATACCCGCTTTGAAAGGTGGGTTATCAACAAGAATAGTAAATGTTTTCTCATTTTTATCGATCAGGAATTTTTGAAGATAAAGGGGATTTTCATTTTCATCAAATATTCCAATATCCATCCAATCCCAAACCGGAATCTCTTTTTCATTTCCTTTTCCATCATCGCGGAATTTTCGGGATTGAACACGAAGTGTCACTTCATATTTTCCATCCGGTTTTTTTA
>JAKAGC010000696.1 GCA_021817755.1 Acidobacteriota bacterium
AAGTGCGATCAAAATACTCGCCCTTCCTCTATTTCTCCAATCTTTATCTATACTCAAAATAAACAATTTAAAGCTGAAGTAAAAACCGAATTCTACCTTAAAAATAACAGCTACCGTTTTGCTTCCATGTTTCGCACCCAAAATTATCCTGATAAATTCTTCGGCACTGGAAATGATACGTTGGAAGATGATAAAGAAAATTATACATCCAGGAGTACAGACCTCAGCTTTTCTGCGCAGAAAAAATTCGGAGATAGTTTCTACTTTGGGTTGGAATATGCTTATACTTATTGGAGAATCAGTAAAAAGGAACCCGGAGGTTTGCTCGATTCCGGGCTTTATGTCGGTTCCGACGGAGGGACTCTTTCCGGCATCGGTGTTATTGCCAGCCGGGATACTCGCAATAGTATCTACTTTCCGACACACGGTGAATTTCTAGAGTTAAATGCAAGATTCTATCCCAAATTTCTCGGAAGTGATTTTGAATTTTCTACTGTTACTCTTAATCTGCGGAAATATTTCCCTGTTTTTTCGTCTCATGTCATTGCCGTTCAAACCATCCTGAAAGCTCAATCCGGTACTGTTCCTTTTACGAGTCTTGCTCAGATTGGCGGACAATATCTCATGCGTGGATATTTCCAGGGGCGCTTTAGAGATAAAAATCTTTTAGCAATCCAGGCAGAATACAGGTTGCCTTTTTTCTGGAGATTCGGACTGGTCGGATTTGGGGGAATCGGTAGCGTAGCACCGAGAATCGATAAATTTAATATCGAAGATTTTAAACTTTCATATGGGCTCGGACTGCGCCTACTCTTTGATAAACGTGAAAAAATCCAGGTACGATTTGATTATGGATTCGGGAAAGGTTCATCAGGTTTTTATGCTTCCATTTACGAAGCGTTTTAGAATAATTTTATTTTAAATCTTTTCGGGAGTATTTTTCACAAAGGCAAAAATTTCGTCTGCCGATTTTTAAGATTTCTCAAAAGTCAGTTGAATGATGCACTTGAATAGAGTATAATATGTTTTCTATTTTGATGGAGTATAACATGGAGTATGATTTTAAAGAAATCGAAGAAAAATGGCAGCGGACCTGGGACGAAAAGAAATCCTTCAAAGCTACCTTCGATAAGAACAAAGAAAAATTTTATTGCCTTGAAATGTTTCCCTATCCTTCAGGGAAAATCCATATGGGACACGTGCGGAATTACTCCATCGGCGATGTAATTACGCGCTTTAAGAGAATGAAAGGATTCAATGTGCTTCACCCCATGGGGTGGGATGCGTTGGGCTTACCCGCAGAAAATGCAGCCATTAAAAATAAACTGCACCCTGAAACCTGGACCCTTAATAATATTGAAGTGATGAAAAAACAGTTGAAACGGATGGGATTCTCTTATGATTGGGAAAGGGAAGTCGCTACATGCCTCCCTGATTACTACAGGTGGAATCAGTATATCTTTATTAAGATGCTGGAAAAAGGCCTGGTCTATAAAAAACTCTCTGAAGTAAACTGGTGTCCTTCATGTAAAACTGTTCTTGCCAATGAACAGGTTGTAGAAGGTGGATGCTGGCGATGTGATTCGACAGTGGAATCCCGTAAACTCAGCCAATGGTTTCTTAAAATAACGGACTACGCAGATCAACTCCTTACCGCCCATGATGAACTCCAGAAATGGCCTTCTAAAGTTATTTTGATGCAGAAAAACTGGATCGGAAAAAGCGAAGGGGCTGCGGTCACCTTTGAAGTAGAAGGTATGAATACCGGGATCGAGATTTTTACCACTCGCCTCGACACCATTTTCGGTTCTACTTTTTTTGCTTTGTCCATCAAACATCCGATGGTCGAACAATTGATAGCAGATAATCCGAAAAGAGATGAAATTGATAACTTTATCAAACAAATAGAAGCTGAAAATAAAGTCTCCCGTGAATTAACCGAAAAGAAAGGATTTTTCACCGGTAAATATGCCATCAATCCTTTCAATGGCGAACGAATCCCCATCTGGCTCGCTAATTTTGTACTTATCGAATATGGAACCGGTGCAATTATGTCCGTTCCTGCACATGATGAAAGAGATTTTGAATTTGCTACCAAATATGGAATTCCAATCCGCCGTGTAATCGTTGAAGATAAGAATAAACAATACCCCGAAGAAGTAACCGAAGTATTTTCAGAAAAGGGATTCCTCGTGAATTCCGGTGAATATACCGGGCTCACTTCCGAAGAAGCCATTCGGAAGATGGGAGAAATATTAAAACAGAAAAATATCGGTGAATTGAAAACCCAATTCCGGTTAAGAGATTGGGGCGTTTCCCGGCAGAGATACTGGGGAACACCGATTCCTATGGTTTATTGTGATACATGCGGTGTTGTACCTGAAAAACCGGAAAATCTTCCTGTACTGCTTCCGAGGGTTGTCGATTTTACTCCTGAAGGCGGTTCTCCACTTGAAAAGAGCGAAGAGTTTTACAAGACTACTTGCCCTGTTTGCGGAAAACCTGCTCGCCGCGAAACCGATACCATGGATACCTTTTTTGATTCTTCATGGTATTTCTTCCGTTATTCCGGACCTTCACAAACTCACCCATTCGATATGGATGAAGCCAAACTCTGGATGCCCTCAAACCTCTATATCGGTGGTGTTGAACATGCTATCCTTCATCTCATTTACGCCCGGTTCTTTACCCGCGTATTTAAAGATCTCGGTTGGACTGAAGTATCCGAACCATTCCCGCATTTGTTAACTCAAGGGATGGTTACATTGGGCGGTAGTGCCATGTCCAAATCCAAAGGAAACGTTGTTGATCCTGATGATCTCATTAAGGAATACGGGGCAGATACCACCCGGTTGTTTATCCTATTTGCCGCACCTCCCGAGAAAGGG
The DNA here is from genome assembly GCA_021817755.1 of Acidobacteriota bacterium. Lineage (GTDB taxonomy): Bacteria > Acidobacteriota > Aminicenantia > UBA2199 > UBA2199 > JAKAGC01. Next base: position 2,889 of record JAKAGC010000696.1, read on the forward strand.
CTCGAATGGAACGACAAAGGAGTTGAAGGTGCGTTTCGTTTCTTACAACGTATATGGAATTTCCATTTAAATCACCTCGATATCATTAAACAGAAACAGACCCCTGCTTCACTTAAGTTGGACGATGACGAATCCAAAAAACTGTATATAAAACTGAAT
>JAKAGC010000697.1 GCA_021817755.1 Acidobacteriota bacterium
CCGATCTAGCAGCTTGATGATAAGATAAAGGACCTTGAAAACTCTTTAAAAACGATCCCGGAAGCCGTCAAAAAAATGGAAGAAGAGAGAGACGGGAAAAACACCATTATCGAGAATACCCGGATTAAAATAAAGGAAAATATCAAAGAGCGTGAGAAATTTGAAAAGGAAATTCTGCTGGTCAAAGAAAAGATCAAAAAATACAAAGAACAGATGAGTAAAGCCACCACCAATAAGGAATACCAGGGGTTCATCGCGGAAATCAAATTTGAAGAAGATAATATCGCATCCATAGAAGAAAAAATCATCGAGAAAATGGTGGAATCCGATGAGATAATGAATGAAGTGAGACAAAGCGAAGCTGAATATAAACGCATTGCAGATGAATATAATAAAAAAATTGCAGACCTGAAGAGCTTGGTGGAATATAATAAGGCAAAAGTTGTTGAAATCAAACATGAAAAAGTAACCCATCGGGCATCTCTGCCTCCCAAATTGGTACAAATGTATGACCATATCTCCGGTAAACGTTATGGAAAAGCCGTTTCTCTCGTAGAAACCGAATTTTGCGGAGTTTGTAACGTAAAAATACGCCCTCAACGTTTTAATGAGCTTGTGGCTTCACAATCTATTTGTATCTGCGAAAGTTGCGGCAGGATTCTTTATAAAAAAATCGAAGTTCAGAAAGAAGAGAGCGAAGAAAAATTCGATTAATAAACGTGGATGATGCATCGTGAATGGCATATTTCTTCATGCCTGTGAGCTCATCGATATAGCGATACATCTTTTGCGAGGAGCGACACACCGTGATTGAATTTTATCATGTAGATAAACGGTATGTAAGCGATCAACTGGCACTCACGGATGTGAGCTTTTCTATAGAAAAAGGCGAATTTGTCTTTTTAACCGGCGCTTCAGGTGCCGGAAAAACTACCCTCCTTAAATTGATATTTAAGGAAGAAGTCCCCACCAGAGGGCAAATCCTAATCGATTCACAGAATATCAACCTGATTCAATCAAAACTCCTATACCAGTTAAGACGAAATATCGGCATCGTTTTCCAGGATTTCCGGCTGCTCCAGAACCGAACAGTCTACGAAAATATATCGATTCCCCTTGCTGTTCGAGGAGAGAAAAAATCCACCATCGAGAAAATGGTTATGAATGCGCTCTCCCTTGTAGGATTAACGCACCGTAAAAACTATATCCCGATGCATATCTCCGGTGGAGAGCAACAACGTGTCGCGATTGCCCGTGCGATTGTCGCCAGCCCTAAAATTATCCTGGCAGACGAACCGACCGGAAACCTCGATACCGAACTCTCTATCGAAATTTTTAAAATATTCGAGCGAATTAACGCCAATGGTATTACCGTTCTTATTGCGACTCATAATACCTATATGATGGAGATGTTTCCCAAACGCATCCTGAAACTGGATAAAGGTAAATTAATCTCCGATGGAAAAAAAGAGAGGGCGGCGTGAACCTGTTGAAAATCACTGCCAGTAATGCATTTATTAATATCGCCCGAAATAAACTGATCAGTTTCCTTTGCTTTGGTATTATTGCCTTTACTCTTCTTATTTTTGGAATTTTTAACTATATCACTTTCAGTCTTGAATCCTTTTCCGAAACCTTTACTAAAAATATCACCGCTATTTTTTATCTCCGGGAAGGTGTTAAACCTGCGCAAATAGATGAATTGACAAACCATATTCGCGAAAATCTCATGGTAAAAAATGTTGCTTTTACCAGTAAGAGCCAGGCAGAAATCGATTTTTCCCGAAATTTCAAGGACTTAAGTTATATTCTTTCGGAGTTCAAGGAATCCCCCTTCCCGGCTTCCATCGAAATCGAATTCAAACCTGAATACGCGATGGATACCAAAGTGATCTCTCTTATAGAAGAAATCGAAAAATGGAGCATCATAGATAGTAAAGAAGTCAATCTGGATTGGGCTAAGAAACTTATTGCTTTTAAAAAATTTATATATGTTGTCGGAATGTTTCTCAGCTTGATTCTAATTTTCGTATCCGTGTTTATTATATTCAATGTAATTAAAATTAATATTTTTTACCGCAAAGAGGAAATCCATGTGTTACGACTGGTGGGAGCCACCGATTGGTATATTAAGTTCCCATTTGTCATCGAAGGTGCAATCCTCGGGTTTTTCGGCAGCCTCCTGGCCGGAGCACTGCTTTTTATTACCCTGAAACTATTTCCCGTATATGCTACTTTCATGTATAACCTTGTTAAAGGTATGATCGATTTTAAAACCATTCCTTCCGTTATCTTTTTACGGCTGATCGGACTTGGAACAGCCATCGGATTATTCTCCTCTTACTTTTCTTCTCGCCAATTTTTAAAAAATTGATGGATCCCATCTCTTACTTTTTTTTGTTTTTTTAGTGAATGCGCACATAATTGGAGTTGAAAATGTATATCTCCGGAGGAATAATCTCATGTTCGTAAAGATAAAGCTGTGTTGTTCATATTTTATGAAAACGATCTCCCGCGGAGGGAAAAATGATATATAAAGCCAATATACTGGTGGTAGATGACGATATTGCAATGTGCAAAGGGATTACCCGTGTCCTTAAAGATGAAGGTTACCGGGTTTTCTCTGCCAATAACGGGCACGATGCCCTCGAAACCTTTCACTCCGGGGAAAAATTCGCCGTTATTATCCTTGACCTGATGCTCCCCGATATTCGCGGACTGGAACTATTGGAAATTATTAAAAAAGAAAATCCCGATGTTACTGTTATTATGGCTACAGGTTATCCTTCCATAAAAACCGCTGTCCAGGCTATTAAGCTGGGTGCGTTTGATTATATTCCAAAACCCTTCACCCCTGATGAATTGCGCAGCCTGGTTGCAAGAGCACTGGAAAGAAGGTTTCTATATGAGGAAATTGCCAATCGAATGCAAATTCGTGAAGAAAAACTTGTTGAGATTTCCATTCCTTCCGGTCTTTATTGCATAAAAGAGCACTCCTGGGCTTCCATCAATCCGGATGGATACTCCCGTATCGGTATTC
>JAKAGC010000698.1 GCA_021817755.1 Acidobacteriota bacterium
ATCTATTTATCGTACTCATAAGATTCAAATCCAGAGCATGTTTAAAATCTTCAGGAGTAAAATCTTCCACTTTTCCCGGAGGAGGCCCGCCAGCATTGGCAAACAAGATGTGACACGTATTGAATCGCTTAATCACAGCTTCACGGAATTTATCGATACTGTTTTTATCGGTGACATCACAAACAAAAGGCAAAACTTCGATTTCGTAGACTGCTTCCAGGTAATCTGCTGTTTCCATAATTTTATCTTTATCCCGCGAGCAAATGGCAAGGTTTACTCCTTCTTCTGCCAGAGCTTCTGCGGTTGCTCGTCCAAGACCTCTACTCGATGCGGTTACTACCGCTACTTTTCCTTTGATATTCAAATCCATGGTCAACCTCCTATAATTCGATTCCTGTGGATTAGATGTAAAACATTCAACAGATCATATATAGTTTAAAAAAGATTAGGAATTCTTTCAAGTTATTTTTTTATTTTCTACAAACTACTGTCAAAAAAAAGAAATAAGAATTTTAAAATAAATAGATTTAAAATCTCCCTAAAAAAGCCGATAAATAATATGTAGCACAAACCATCCCGGAGGAACCCCCATGATTATACAATCGCATGAAATCCAATTACAAAGCAGTGAATCAAAAGTAACAAGTCATGAAAAAAATGAAGTACTGGATATGTGGAACGGCGACCGGAGGGTTCATCTGTCCGCCGGAGAAGGCGAGACCATATCTTCCCTCAGTCAACGCCTTACTTATGATGCCATGAATATATCCCGTGAAAATATGCACCGGTCTCTGGCATTGGCTATTCCTAAAATCGATACGACTGGAAATATTTTTCAGGTAATGGATAAAACGACTGAATTGTCAGAGGAAGATGAAGCATTACCGGTTTCGTTACGATTGACAAAATACCTACTGGAGAAGATATTCGGTGTAAAATTGACTTCGGATGACTCCAGCGATGGAAGCAGTCAAAGTTCGGTGCGAACAACTTCCCAGAATAATAGTAATAGTGAGCAAGCACAGCAAGTGCAGCAGGCGCAACAAGGACAGCAGGGATGGGGGATCCGGTACACTTACCATGAAGTCAATTACGAAAAAGAATCCGTTCAATTTAAAGCCAGCGGTGAGGTGACTACCAAAGATGGACGAAAAATTACATTTGAAACCTCGATGAATTTATCTAAGGAAACACTCGAACAGATCGATATTCAATTTCGTGCGGGAGATGCTCTAATCGATCCTCTTGTTCTTAATTTCGATGGAAAAGGGGTGCAATTATCGGATAATAAAATTCAATTCGATCTCGATAAAGATGGAGAAAAAGAAAGTATCTCTTTTGTGAGTCAGGGGTCCGGATTTCTTGTTCTGGATAAAAATGGAAATGGAATCGTTGATGATGGAAGTGAATTATTTGGACCTGGAACCAATAATGGCTTTGATGAATTACAAGCTTATGATAGTGATGAGAATAAATGGATAGACGAAAACGACGGCATTTTTTCCCAATTATCCGTGTGGACCAAAGATGGAGAGGGAAACGATGTCCTATCTTCTCTAAAAGAGAGTAATGTGGGGGCTATTTATTTAAATAATGCTGCAACATCGTTTGAGTTAGGAGATGGGAAATTAAAAGAGACAGGAATATTTTTAAGTGAGACAGGGGAAACGCATTTTGTCCAGGAAGTGGACCTTGCGACATAAAAAGATAAAGATATAGCTATTAACGTTATTTTCTATCTTATTATAATTGGAAATAAAAATACGAACCGATCCCCTGCATTCCGTATTTATAACAGATTTTAGGGGACCGATCCGAAAAGAACTGTGGATTTATAAATTTGAAACGACCATCGTTAACAATATTAATTAATTACCGGCTCCCATTTGCAAAGCCACACCGGCAGCGACATTTTGAGTTTCTCTATCTTTACCGGTCCAGATTTTATCGCAATAGTAAGCGGTCCATAAATTTTCCCAGCAGGCTTTATAACCAGCTTTAATACCCTGCTGAAATTCACTCGATAATATTTCAAGATTTGAAATGGTTTCTTTGTTCAAAACTAACTTTTTTAAATCTTTACTGTTTTTCATGTTTCCTCCATACGGGATTTACTAATCCTTTGTGTTTAACCTCTAAAACATTAGGAAAGAATTTCCCAAATTAGTTTCCATTACCAAAACCCAGTGCAGCAGCTTGCTCTTCAGGGTCTTTACCAGTCCAGATTTTGTCACAATAATAAGCAGTCCATAAATTTTCCCAGCAGGCTTTATAACCGGCTTTAATACCCTGCTGAAATTCTCTCGATAATACTTCAAGATTAGAAACAGTTTCCTTATTCAACGATAATTTTTTTAAACCCTTGCTATTTTTCATGTTTCCTCCACTAATATTGGATTAATAAATCCTTTTTACTTACTTCCCCATAGATTGTAAAATAAATTATAGGGGAAGAATTCGGAAATTAATCATTGGTAGGTCCAAAAGCAGCACCAACTGGAGCTACAGGGTCCTTACCGGTCCATATAATATCACAGTAATACAGCGTCCATAGATTTTCCCAACAGGCTTTGTAACCAGCATTAACCCCCTGCTGAAATTCTTTCGACAATACTTCCAGATTTGAAACGGTTTCCTTGTTCAACATCAACTTCTTTAAATCTTTGCTATTTTTCATTTTTCCTCCAATGCATACAGATATTGTCCTCTGTATTTATGAATGTCTGTACTGATCTTATAGATTTAGTGTGCTCTTGGTGTGAAAGAATTTCAGAAATTAATTTTTAGCTGAACCCAATGCAACATTTGTCTGAACTTCAGGTTCTTTGCCTGTCCAAATAACGTCACAATAATACATGGTCCAAAGGTTTTCCCAGCAATCAGAATATTCGTTGCCCGCACCGATTTCTCGCTGCGCTTCGCGTGATAAAATGTCCAAATTTGAAACGGTCTCTTTGTTTAACTCTAATTTTTTTAAACCCTCATTTTGTTTCATTTTTTTCTCCTAAAATTGCCGGATTTTGATGGT
>JAKAGC010000699.1 GCA_021817755.1 Acidobacteriota bacterium
TCTGATCATAAATCCCTAGCCTCTTTTTACCTGTCGTTATAGTTGAATTATAATTAAGTCTAATTTTAACCCATTAATCAGATTGTGTCAAATCCATTAGAACAAAGCCTTTTTTTCGGATTAAAGTAAGAATCACTTACTGTTAAAAGCATCAAACCAATAGCCTCTCAATTTAGGTTTCGTTTTTACCGTTGCCATCCCCTTAAAAATTTGATACAATAAAATATTGATAGAATCCCCAAACCAAACCACAACATGGAGAACAATTCAAATGGGTAAAAGCGATCAAATCAAAAAAGTAGCAGTTATCGGTCTTGGAAGCTTCGGTAAAAATCTTGTAAAAACCCTTGCTAAAAAGAAAAACATGGAAATCATCGCCATCGATCTCGATCCCGTACGCGTTAATGAAATAAAACATCTCGCTACTCAGCCCCTTATTATGGATGCCACTGTAAAAGAGAATCTAAAATCTGTTGGAATTATAGACGTTGATTATGCCATTGTTTCTTCCGGTCCCAGTCTTGAGCCCAGTATCCTTACCGTTCATATTCTTAAGGAACTAAATGTCACTCACATCATCGCAAAAGCCCTTTCTGAAGACCATGAACGTATTCTTCATCTTGTCGGAGCAACCGAAGTGGTTTTCCCAGAAAGAGACAGTGCCGAAAAAGTCGGTAATCAGATAACCACTCCCAATTTGATCGATTATATCCCATTACAATCCGGGTTTGTTATTCAGGAGATTGCTCCTCCTGAGGATTTTCTAGGAAAAACTCTTCTTGAAATCGATCTAAGAAAAAAATTCAAAATCACCGTACTTGCTATCAAATCCATCATACCCGATATCAGTATAATCAATCCTTCTTCAGATATTATTATCAAGGACAGCGATATATTAATCGTTTTCGGTGAAGAGAAAGACATCGAAACCCTTCATAAATATACCATGAATTCCTGATAGAATTCATTAAAAACAAGGACAGGTCCAAAATGAAAAAAATAACGCTTTTTGTCGGAAGTCCCAGGAAAAACGGTAATACAAGTATACTTGCTCAAGCATTAGAGGAAAAAATCGATAAAACCAGATTCTCTGTGGAAATATGTTATCTATATGATTATGATATAAAGCCGTGTGTCGATTGTCGTGCTTGTAAGAAGAATGATCTCGTATGCATTCTTAAAGACCAGATGTCCCAGATATATACCAAACTTGAAGAATCTCAAATCATAATAATTGGAACACCCATCTATTGGTTTGGGCCCACAGCTCAGACCAAGTTAATGGTAGACCGGTTCAGGCCGTATTTTGTAAACAAGAAGCTTTCAGGCAAGAGAGGAGCGTTGATATTGCCTGCCGGATCAGGTGAAGGTGATTGTGATCTTACAATTGAGATGTTTAATCGCACATTTGAGGCATTAGGAATACAGCAGCTCGGTGCAGTCACAGCCAAAGCTTTTGATATAGGTGATGTAAAGAATGATACCTCTGCATTTGAGGGGATCCAGGAACTAGCAGATCAGATACATGTAATCCAGTAACGTATTTCCATCCATCTTAAAAAGCTATTTTGCATCGTTTTTTGGAGTAACTACCTGATATTTTTTGACAGGTAATTGCATAGTGTTTTCAATAGGCCGTTATAACGTTCATTTGAAATGGAACCAATTGTGCCCAATATATTTGATTTTGGTATTATTGCTAAAAATCCTAACCTGATCAATGATTTCATAGTTAGGCCGCTTAACTTAAAATCTTCATCTTCAGGGGAAATGATATTGTCAAAATCATAAATGTAATGCTGTAATTGAGTACTAACACCACATACGAGAAAATCACCATAACCAGGCATTTCTTTCAGGATTATCGCAGGTCTTTTTTTAAGTTTACCATCAGCTTGCGGAACAGGTGTAAGAATCATATCACCTGGTTTCATAATATGGATTTACCTCTTTAATAGAATTGATCGAATATTCTGGCTCATCGTCACCATAAGCATTACTTAGAGTTTTATCCGACAGGTTCAACCAATTTTCCCGTTCGATATCGGAAATTTTTTCAGGGAGGATGGTCACGATCAGTCTAGTATCCGGTTTTATGTCGAAATTTTCATCCAGGCAAATTCGTTCCCCATCATAATGAGCAGCTAATGCTATTAATGGCATGATCATTACCTCCAAAATTTTCGTAATTTCCATAATACACTAACATAAAAACATGGAAATATCAACACTATTGAAAATTTTTCTTCTCCTCTTCGCTTCTTCTCTTCTTTCTTTCGCAGTAATCATTACGCTTTCACTTTTGGTTTTGGGAAATCTCTCATACACTCCCGTCTCATTCCAGCAATTAACAAAATAATCCAACAGCATACGTGGCCTTCTTTTAACTGGCCGCTGGCTACTCGGAACTGGCCTCCCAATAGTTTCCATTTACGGTAATCTTTGTAAAAAACATTTCTGTAGGGGTAGGCCCCCTGTGTCTACCCAAAACGCCGAACATTTCGGCGTAAACGGGCAATCACAGTGGCTTGCAACCACTTTAAAAACGCACGAAGCGCGTTGCTTCTCTTCTTCTCCTCTTCGCTTCTTCTCTTCTTTCTTTCAAAAGGGGATGTCCTTTAGGACTCAGGCATTTTGAAATTATTTCATAGCCAATGATTTCAGACTTTTAACTGGCCGCTGGCTGCTGGGAACCGGCCACTTCCATTTCATCCAAAATCGAAACCCCATAACCTACTTTCAATCTGATATATAACCCTATTCCTTTTTCTTTACAACGTCTCAATACCCCCGCCGAAACCACACTATCTCCTTTTAATTCTATTCCTCCTATTCTCCCAAGCCCAACCACGTCTAAAACCCTACCCCCTTTTTTCATTATAATATCTCCCCCATTCAACCCCAAAAATACCCCATCTTCTTCAACCCTTAACCCTTTTTTATCCAAACCCCAAAGCTCGCTTAAAACATTCAGCTTATTCTTTCCCTCTGAGTTCTCTGTGTCCTCTTTTGCAAACTTTCCTTT
>JAKAGC010000700.1 GCA_021817755.1 Acidobacteriota bacterium
CGATCTTACCGGTTTATAACCGTGTTAAGGAATTGGGTTTAAATATCCTGTTCATTATTAATACCCACACTCACTCCGACCATACCGGAGGTAATGCCTTTTTTGTAAAGGAAACAGGAGCTGTGGTAATTACTCATGAATGGAATTCCACTGAAAATTCGGATTGGGGTAAAATCCGAAAAGTAAAAGATGGTGAAACGTTAAATGTCGGAGATATGGTATTTACCTTTATTCATACTCCCGGACATACCAAAGAATCAATGTGTATCCGAATAGAAAACGAACTGATTACCGGTGATACACTCTTTGTCGGAAAAGTGGGTGGTACTTACTCCGGGGAAAATACATCCAAAGAATTCGAGAGTCTTAAAAAACTGATGGAGCTTAAACCGGACATTCGAATCTGGCCCGGTCATAATTATGGTGTTCGTCCTTCCTCTACGATTGGTGAAGAATTAAGAACAAATCCATTTATGCTCCGGTTGAATAACTATGAAAATTTCATGTGGCTTAAAGATAATTGGGCCGCATATAAACTGGAACACGGAATCGCCTGATAATGATAGATATACAAATATGAAACATTGTAAATGGAGTGACTCTTCAAAAAATAAAAAACCCTGGTATGTCGAATGGTTTGATGAAACGTACCTCGATGTTTACCGTCACAGAGATGAAAATGAAGCCAGAGAGCAAGTGGATTTAATCATCGATACCCTCCATCTGCATCGTGAAATTAAAATTCTTGATCTTGGATGCGGAGAAGGACGATATACATCGATATTTCATGAGAAAGGGTTTACTGTGCTCGGTATAGACCTGTCTAAATGTCTTATCGGTTGCGCGTCTAAAAAGAACCCCAATCTCCTTCTTGCTGTTGGCGATATGCGTGCCATTCCCGGGAAATTCGATCTCGTACTTTCCCTATTTACCAGCTTCGGTTACTTCGAAGACGAAATCGAAAACCGCCATGTGATACGTGAAATTCACAGTGCACTAAACAGCGGTGGGTATTTATGGTTGGATTTCTTTAATGCCGATTATGTCCGCAGCAATTTTCTCCCGGAAAATCGTTTTGAACTTTCGGGAAATATCGATGTCATCGAAAAACGTGAGATTTTAAATAACCGCATTGTTAAAAATATCACCCTTACGGAGAAGGGCAAGCCAGAAAATACAAAATCCTACCGGGAATCGGTCCGGCTCTATTCTAAAAATGATTTGGAAGAAATAATGGAAGAATCCGGGTTACGTGTAATTCAGTGTTTCGGAGATTACAAAGGTAATGAATGGACAACCGGTTCCGAACGGACAATCATCATAGGGAGAAGAAATACATAACCAATATGAGTAATAATATAGATAGTAATCACACCATTGAGTCATCCCCATTTCCGGTTTTTGTAAGTGGACAACAAATCGGATTACTCGGTGGTCCTCTTTATACCACTTATAAAGTTCTTGGTGCAATTTTCCTGGCAAAACAAAGAGCTGGAAAAGCCGTCTATTGGCTTGAAACCAATGATGCCGATTTCAATGAAATTAATCATATCGATTACTTGGATTCAGAAGGCCAACTACAAACGTTAACCTGGGATATCGACAGTAAAGGGTATTCCATGGGGTTCATCGAAATCGATGATAAACTGGTGGAAATACTGGAAACCTTTTTCTCATCAATCCGCCAAACGGAATTCACACCCTCTCTTAAAGAAATGGTATTAAACTGTTACACCAAAGGCCGAACTCTCGGTGATGCATCCGTTATGCTGGCAAAAGAGCTTTTCCCAACGTTTGACCTGCAATTTTTTACCCCAACTGAACCCCAATTCCGTCAATTCTCACAGACTATTCTACGCAATGAAGCGGAAAATACGCCTGATGATAATCAATGCAACCTCTTCTGCATGGTTGGTAAACAACGAAAAACATTATTTAAAAAGAATGGAAAATTTGTACTTCGTGATGGCTCTACAATTAACCTTGAAGACCATACCCTTGTCCCCAATGTGAAAACAAGAAGTGTGTGCCAGGATGCTTATTTTCATACCGATACCTATATTGCAGGTCCCGGGGAAATATTGTATCTGAAAGACCTCGGCAATTATTATGATTTCCATCACGTCAAGCAGGCTAACGTGCAACCCAGGATGTCGATCTCTATAATTGAACCAAAGGTAAAACGTCTTTTGAAAAAAACCGGTTTTACTCTTCAGGATGTTCTGGATACCCCCTTGGAAGAGTTACTTAAAAGAGCATTAAAAGAAAATACCGATTTTGATTACTCGGAAACACTAAACAACTGTAAAAATATAACCGAAGGTTATCTTGAAAATCTTCGTTCTCTCAAATTCGATGAAGAGACTATCAAAAGATTACGAAAAACGCTTCATCGTGAAGTAACTGAAGCTTGTGGAAAAATTCGGGCTCAGGAAAAAGAAAAAAACCGTCAGTCCCTTGCAGACACCCGGTATCTATCGGATAATCTGCGGCCTTATGGCAAACCACAAGAGCGTGTGTTTAATATTATTTATTACATGAATCTATTCGGTGGAACTGGATTTATTCAAAAAATTTATGAGGCTTATGATTTTAATCTAAGCACATTGGAGGTATAATTCCAACATGACTACAAATACACAACATTCATCAGATATAACATTGGATATAATGGCCTTTGGTGCTCATCCCGATGACTGCGAAATGAGCATTGGCGGAACCTTACTTAAAATGAAAGCACTCTCCTATAAAGTCGGAGTATGCGATTTAACCCGGGGCGAAATGGGAACTTATGGAACCTCGGAAACCCGAAAACAAGAATTGGAAAACTCTACCAAAGCAATGGCTCTCGATGTACGCGTGACACTCGACATGCCCGATGGAAATGTCCGCGATATGGAAGAGAACAGGATGCAAATCATCGAAGTAATCCGGCGTTTTCGTCCTGAAGTCGTTTTTTCATTTGTAGATCGTCCTCTCCGACATCCCGATCATTACTGGTGCGGAAAAATGGTACGCGAATG
>JAKAGC010000701.1 GCA_021817755.1 Acidobacteriota bacterium
ACTTATTTGGTAAGAATTTCCGGGAAAATTATTTAATAGCTGTCCGAAATATGCTAAAATAACCGTATTACATAGAAGTACCATTTTAAAAGTTACTACTCATTTGTTTTTATCGAATCAAAGAAATGTAAACAAATATATTATATTTATTAAAAATAATAATTATCAAACTGTTGAATACTATTTTAGGGTGAAAACAAATGGGAAAAAGAATCTTTTTTTTTGTTATTTTTTTTATTATTATCATCTTTAAAGTGTCTTTGGGAATAAATGGAATTGAAAAAAAGGAAAACATATATCATGATCCTTTTAAATCAAATGCATATAATCCTATCTCTCGAGTATATGAGGCTCATGACTCAGTACCCGATCGAATTTTAGTAAAATATAAGAAAACAGCTTCCAGGGATCAGCGGGATAACATCAGTGAGATGAACGGATTGAATGAAATAAGGCGTTTAAAATATACCCAATGGTATATCTATCACATTCCCGATACGGATAAAAAACAGGAATTAATGGAATCTTTAGCCACTGATCCATCTATTGAGTATGTGGAACCCGATTATATTTATCATGCCGATGTAATTCCCAACGATACCAATTTTACTAATTTATGGGGGTTGCATAATACCGATAATGGGATCGATATCGATGCTCCCGAAGCCTGGGACATTTCCACAGGTAGTAATGATGTGATTGTTGCAGTAATCGATACCGGTGTGGATTATACCCACCCTGATCTTACTGCTAATATGTGGCACAACCCCGGAGAAATTGCCGGAGATGGAATAGATAATGATGGAAACGGGTATATCGATGATGTATATGGAATTAATGCCATTAGTTTAAATGGAAATCCGAAGGATGATCATTATCATGGAACTCATGTTAGCGGCACTATCGGAGCAGTTGGAAATAATGGGACCGGTATAGTAGGAGTGTGCTGGAATGTAAAAATAATGGCATTAAAATTTCTCGATTCATCCGGAAACGGTTACGTATCCAATGCTATTACTTGTATTGACTATGCTATTCAAAAAGGGGCACATATAATGAATAATAGCTGGGGGGGAGGCGGGTATTCCAGAGCCTTGTATGAGGCTATCCAATCTGCTCAAAATGCAGGGATTCTGTTTGTGGCTTCTGCTGGGAATGATTCCGTTAATACCGATGTATCCCCTAGTTACCCTGCGTCATATGATCATGATTGTATTATTTCCGTCGCTGCATCCGATAGAAATGATGTTCTGGCCAGCTTTTCAAATTATGGGAAAACAACCGTTGATATAGTAGCTCCTGGAGTTGATATTTATAGCACTATCCCTTCAAACAGGTATAATAATTTAAGTGGGACTTCGATGGCATGCCCACATGTCGTCGGGTTGGCTGCACTTATTAAAGCGACTGAACCCTCTTTATCATGGTTGGATATTAAAAACCGTCTATTGAATACTGTAGAAGTGAAAACGTCTTTTGAAAATAAAGTAGCCACATCCGGGCGAATTAATGCATATTATGCCCTATCCAAGAATTATCTACCCTCTGTTCAATTTAATAATCCCATTGCTTATTCTGTTATTTCAGGGATAATAACTGTTCAAACCGAAGCAGAATGCAACCAGGGTATCGATCGTATTGAGCTTTTCCTCGATGAAGGTTCTCTCTATACAATTACTGGTACACCTTACCAGTATTCATTCGATTCTACCCAGTATTCAAATGGGGTTCACAAATTAAAGGCAGTGGCATATGCTTCTACTGGAAGGTCAAAAGAAAGTGAAATATTTATTAAGATTAATAATACAGCCCTTCCGGGAGTATACCTGTATGAACCTTCTAATAATGCTGCTATATCCGGACTCATACAAATTAAAGTTTCTGCATCATATGCATCCGGTATATCCAAAGTAACCTATTATGTGGATGATACTATTATTGGGGAAAAATCTTCCCCTCCGTATATTTACGATTGGAATTCCTTCGATGTTTCAAATGGGACACATATTTTAAAAGCCGTGGCTTATGGAATAGATCAGAGTACCGGTATTGATACCATTACTGTATCTACCCGGAATGTACATATCCCCGAAATCGAACGTGAAGCATTGATTGCTTTTTATAATGCCACCGGCGGTGATAACTGGGTAGCCAGTAATAATTGGAAAAAATCCGATGGTTCTTTTAATGATAGGGGAACCGAAGGCACATGGCTCGGTATTACTGTTGTCGATGATCATGTTACACGAATCGAGTATATTTTTGATAATAAATTTTCAGGGTTTATTCCTTCTCAGTTGGGAAATCTTTCACGTTTAAATTATATATATATTCCTATTGGAAAATTTTCCGGCCCAATTCCGGAAGAATTAGTTCATTTAAGTAATCTTGAAGTTCTTTCTATACGGTTTTTTTCAGAGGGAAATCCAATCCTGTTACCTGATGGGTTATTTAACATGACCCAATTAAAATCGCTTGTACTTGAAGGAAATAACCTCTATGGTACACTACCTTCCGATATCGGTAATATGATTAATCTCCAGGTTCTTTCCTTAAGCAGTAATAATTTAGGTGGAATTATTCCAACCGGATTCGGAAATCTTTCGAAATTATCTTATTTAAGATTAGCCGGAAATATTACAGGCTCCATTCCCCCCGAAATAGGTGAATTAGCTGAGCTAAAAGAAGTATATCTCAAGGGACATTTAACCGGCGAAATTCCTTACGGATTAGGAAATTTACAAAAATTAGAAATCCTTGATTTGAGTTCAAATCAGTTGACCGGACCTATTCCTGGCGATATCGGCAATGCATCCGAATTGAGATATTTAAATTTAATGTCGAACCATTTAACCGGGACAATTCCCAATGGATTGGGAAACGCCAACCAGATGTTGCAACTCTATTTGAACCAGAATGAATTAAGTGGAGATGTTCCCGATGAGTTTGGAAATATGGTGAATATAACAGATTTGATTATTCGAGATAATCACCTGACCGGTTTACCTCAGTCTATTTGCCGG
>JAKAGC010000702.1 GCA_021817755.1 Acidobacteriota bacterium
GTTTCCCCCTGCCAGTTCTCTTAGAGAATTGTTGAACCGGAACAAAGGCCCTGCGATTTTGTGTGAAGAATAGACAATAACAATAGCTATAAAGAATGAAGAGAAAATAATATTAAACAAAGAGAGGGCAATCACAATTGGGAGCAGCATTCCCGCTGTATTCCGGTAAGCCGCATGGGCTGAAGCTAAGTTGGCAGCGATTTCATCCTGGAAAAATATATAGATCAAGGCTCCGAAGAGCATCATTATGAAAATATTTACCATAATAAATTTAAGCATCAACCGGTATTGGAAGCCTCGGTCGATCAGTTTAATTTTTCGCTTCTTTTCATGTGAATTCATTGCCGGTTTTTTCCTCCATATTAATCATGGCATTCTTTGCAAAGTTGCCCTTTCCGGTTATCCATAGACAGGTAATAGGTTTTATATTGTTTCTGGGATTGGAAAATACGGCTGAATAAGCTTTGAGCCTTTCGAGCCGTATCCGAATAACGTGGAATTCTGTGATCGTGGCATGTCATGCAAGCCAGTCTGTTTCCGCTTTTTAATCTCAAATGTTTATCCAGAGGAAATTCGATAATCATTCCTACCGGGTGATGGGCCTCATGTAGTTTATGGCACTCCATGCAAACTTCATCGCACGACCGGCTAAGGTCGTTTTCATCAAAAGAAATTTGATTTGTATGATGACATTTATAGCAAAGGGATTTTCCCGGGAGACAAGGTGTTGCCATTGGATTAGTTGGGGATGATGTTAATTGGGGGGTAGGGTTTTCCGCTTTTTGGTTTTCTGTTGAATATATTACCAAAAGTATCACACTACATATAAGCCAAACAAAATAAGCAAAATGCCGTTTCATATTTTCTTTTTTTTTCCTAAAAATTTCACGCATATATAATATGAAATTTGTTCTCGGATATCAAGTCTAAAATAGAAAATTCGATCCTGTTGGATGAAAGATACAATCATAATGCTAAATATTTGAATTAGATTTAATTTTGTTAGACTGTTTTGGTATCCTTTTACAATTTTATTTATTTTGTTGCCTGAGAATTTCATAAATTTATTTTCCATGCAAAATTTTCTCACAAGTAAATCCAAATACCTAATTTGATTCCATTACCTTTACTTTCAGTAAAAAATGGGTATAATATCTTATTATGACTAAAAAAGTCCAGGTTAAATCGATTGTGAAAACTGCTGTGAAAACGACTGATGCTGAAATGGTTCTTTTCGGTAATCGCATTAAAGAAATTCGCCAAACACTTAAACTCAATCAAAAAGATTTTGCAAATACCATCGGGATTTCAAACAGTTTTCTTTCTGAAGTTGAAGCCGGAAGGACTAAAGTTGGTCAGGATTTTTTGTTGAATATTGTAAATATTTTTTCCGTTAACCCGTTGTATATACTTTCCGGGATTGGAAAAATGTTTATGGAGCATGAAAAGGAAGAAGGGAATGAAACAAAAAAGAATTTCGATATAGAAGAAATCTATACAGGACCCGATAGCATCCTGGTAAATAAGATGCTCCGTGATATTCGCAAATCTACTCTTCTCCGTTTTGCCGTGCTTGAACATTATCAACGGTATTCCTTCCAATATAAAGATATCATCAACTCACCTTCCGATTCGTAGATTTCCGGTTCAATTTAATGGAATCTCATTTATCTGTTGATCCACTACTTCGAAATTCCAGAACTGATCCAGTAATAAAGCCATATTCTCTTCATAAATCTTGGGAGATATCTCTTCTTTATAGCCGATATCATAAAGAGTTTTTAAATAATATGCTGCATCTTCCGGTAATTCCATAGCCAATTCTTTTAATTTGCGGTCGAAATTGTAATCCAATTGTTTTCCTTTTAAAGAGTCCAGGTTTTCGAAGAAGATACTAATAAATCTTGTATTAACTAATTCTGCAAGTTTTTCCGGATGCACAAACAAATATTCCATTATGGCTTGTAAGCGTTTAATATGATGTTCCCGTGCTTCTCCGATTATCTTGTCTTTGAAATCCAATTGTAAATCCAATGTAAAGCGGTATTTTTTATTCATAATGTTTCCTCCAATGAGATATTCGATATGTCGAATATTTATCTTCTCTTACTTACAAAAATAATTATAAAAACAATACTGTTGTAAGTATATAGTCTCTTTTGTTGCTATAGTGGTAATCAAGGAACAAACGGTGACAACCTGTCACTGTGTTAAATAATTCAACATAAATTCGATATGTTGTATTGTATTTCGATTAACTGGAAATGTCAAGTTTTTTTGTACAAATATTTTCGATAAGTAGAATTGTTGGTTTAAAGATTCCCATCCGTATCATTAGTGAATCCCGTAGGTAAAAAGTTTTCAAATTTACGAGCATAATGTTGTAATCCCTATGAAAATGTGATAATATTTCTCATAATCCCGGAATAATTACCGGTATTATCCAGGAGGTCTATTTAGATGTTAAGGCATTATCCATATTTCCCGGCTTGGGAACCCGGAAAATGGAATCTGAGAAATCCTTTTCAAAATTCAATCCCGAATCTTCGAAACTATTTAATTTGTAACAGACAACAATATTATCCGTTTTAGGAGGACATATGAAATCTAAATTTTTTTTACGTTTTTCCCTTATCATTATAATGGTGCTTACATTTTTGGCAATTTTATCGGGAGTCTATGAAATATTTCTTGATAAATCCGAGGCAGCTATGTATAATTGCAAGTATGATGCTTGTATTGGGAGTACAACAGGCGATTGTTCAGATCCTGAAGCTAGTATAAAATGTCATTGTACTGGTGGTTTGGTGAATTCCTGTATGATAGGTGCGGCTGAGGAATAATTATATGGATATCAGTTAGAGAAACTCTAACAACTTTAAATATTTGTTTTATATAGCTCATGTTGTTTAAAACAATGGTACTATTAAAAAAAAAGCAGTTGGAAATCCGGTTTATACTGGCAATATTAATTATTTTTTCTATATGTAATACTGTCGGTGCAAAAAAACTGGGAGT
>JAKAGC010000703.1 GCA_021817755.1 Acidobacteriota bacterium
AACGATTACTGCCTGTAGACCGCTGTTTATTAAGGCTCGGGGTCGGTGAATCCTATTTCAACGATCAAAAGGCCGTCATTATCGATGATGTAATCCGGCTTGCCAAAAAATACGGCAGCGAGGAATCATATAAAATAATAAATGCTGTTCTAGATAAGGTGATTAGGTGAAACTATTTTTAATCGTTGCTCTTCTTTTTTCGCTAACACCATCACACGAAGTTGAGCAAATTACCTTTTCATTACCTCTTCAACCTCCCGGTATTATCATCAATTACGAATCCGAAAACTTCAGTCAGAAAGTAATCCAACATAAAAATTCCATGGAAATTACAGTAGTCAGTATCGATTTCAATGGATTGGATATGAATTTTCCCGTCACACCCAATTATCCGTATATAAAAACCCTTGAGCCCCCCGTTCAATCCGTACTATCCAATCTTATAGAAAATAGTAATACACTCGGTAATTATCTGACACATGTATCCTATTTCCTGGAAAATAAAATCCAATACACAGAAGAGAATCTCCCCCAGGAGACTGAATTTGTAATTCGGAACAGGAAAGCCAACTGTATAGGTCTTTCCAATGTAACCCGTTTCTTTCTCGATGTAGTCGGGATTAAGAACCGGCCTGTCAGGGGATTTTATCTTGAAAAAGGGGATGGAGATATATTTATCCCACAGCCCCATCGCTGGGTAGAAATCCAGCTTTCCGGCAAGAGATCGATTTTTTATGATCCCCAGTACCGGAAATTCTCATCCTACTATATCGCCACTCGTAGTGATGTTGACTTTAAAAAAATCAAACGCTTCAATATCCGGTTATTGAAGAAATCAAAGAAAATTATTATTTAGTGAGGCACATTATGCTAGACGATCAATCCACCATACGACTTGAAAAATTAAAAAAACTGGAAGAACTCGGAATCGCAGCTTATCCCTACGATTTTCCCAAAACCCATGAATTTAAGGAAATAGCCGATAAATATAAAGACATTAGTAAAGAGGAACTGGAACAAAAAGAAGAAGTTGTAAAAGCCGCAGGCAGAATACTTGCTATCCGAAAAATGGGGAAAAGCGGCTTTATGCATTTATACGACGGAGAAGCCAAACTCCAGGTTTATGTTCGAAAAGATATTGTTCCCGATACAGACTTCGAAGTATACAAACTTCTCGATATCGGAGATATCATCGGAGTTGAAGGTAAACTGTTCCGTACCCAGAGTAATGAATTAACCGTTCTTGTTTCGCAGTTGACTTTCCTTGTCAAATCACTTCATCCGCTTCCTGAAAAGTGGCATGGTTTACAGGATAAGGAACTCCGTTTCCGGCAGCGCTATCTCGATTTAATCGTTAATGAAGATACCCGGAAAATATTCAATCTTCGTTCAAAAATGATACAATTGATTCGTATGTTCTTTTATGAACGGAATTATCTCGAGGTAGAGACACCCATGATGCACCCCATAGCCGGAGGAGCAGCAGCCAGACCTTTTATTACCCGTCATAATGCACTCGGTATCGATCTTTATCTCCGTATCGCACCTGAACTCTATTTAAAACGGCTCCTGGTCGGCGGTATGGAAAAAGTATTCGAAGTAAACCGTAATTTCCGTAATGAGGGGATTTCACAAAAGCACAATCCTGAGTTTACCATGCTTGAATTTTATGAACTCTATAAAGATTTCAATCATTACATAAAACTCACTGAAGATCTTCTCGATGTTTTAAATAAAAATTTCCTTACAGATTGCATACTTGAATATGATGGAAAACAGATCAATGCAAAACCCCCATATAAGCGTGTAAAATTCATGGATATTATCTGTGAAAAATCCGGAATCAGTCTCGATGAATTATGGGATGAGGAGAAACTTAAAGCTTTTATTACGAAAAATATACATGGAGAGGAGATGCCTCCCACCTATGGAAAGATGCTCGAGTTGATGTTCGATCATTATGTTGAGCAAACCTTGCAGGAACCTACTTTTGTCATGTATTATCCCAAAGCCATTTCGCCTCTTTCCAAACGTTCCCGTATCGATGAAAGGGAAACCGAACGTTTCGAGTTGTTTATTGCCGGAATGGAAATAGCCAATGGATTTTCCGAATTAAATGACCCCATCGATCAACGCAGCCGGTTTGAAGCCCAGGTAAAAGATCGTGAAAAAGGAGATGACGAAGCCCAGGGAGTCGATGAGGATTTCTTGAGTGCATTGGAACAAGGTATGGCACCTGCTGCCGGAGAAGGAATGGGAATAGACCGGCTCGCCATGCTGTATTCCGGTACAAATTCCATTAAAGAAGTCATACTATTTCCACATTTACGCCCTCGTGTTGCAGCAGTAGAATAATGTTCACTATTTCATACGGATGAGTAAACGTGAAGTTTGAATTCTTTATAGCTCGAAGGTATTTGCTAAAAGGTAGGAAAAACTCCTTTATATCCATTATCTCTCTTGTCTCTATCATCGGAATTGCCATCGGAGTAGCAGCATTAATTATTGCCTTATCCTTATTAAATGGATTCCAGGGCGATATACGCGATAAAATACTCAGTTCTACCGCGCATTTGATGGTTAATTCCGCTTTCGGAGATGGATTTTCCGATTACAAACCCGTGATTAAACTCATTCGTTCCGAGTTTAAAGATGTGGTATCGGCACGGCCCGTAATATTTGGAACAGTACTGGTAAAAGGTACGGCTAAGAACCCATCCGGTGCTATATTGCGCGGGGTAGACCTTGATATGTCTGCCGATGAATTATGGGCGAAAAGAGTCGATATGGGAACTCTTCCATGGAAGAAGAATCAACTGTTTGTCGGTTCTGAAATTGCTGCCCGGGTCGGATTATTACCAGGAGATCAATCCACTGTCATTACTCCTCGATTAACTCTTACCCCTTCCGGTGTTATTCCCAGGGTAAAGAAGATGGAAATTTCCGGGATTTTCAAATCCGGTTTATATGAGTTCGACAATGGCACTGTCATAACCAATCTTCAGACCGCGCAGCGGT
>JAKAGC010000042.1 GCA_021817755.1 Acidobacteriota bacterium
TACATTCGCAATGCCCTGTTCTTCGAGGGTATTTATATTATATATGGTATAGATTCGATTTCCTTTTAATATTAATTGGGATTTCTGCTCCACATGTTTCATTTTGCCTCCTTCGTTTCCTCCATAGAGCAAGGGAGGAGTTCATTATTTTTTAACGATTTATTTTTGTACAGTTTAATAGTAACAAAAAGCAAGAGGGGAATTCAAGTTTTTTTTATAATTCCTTTTTTAACAATAAAAGAGATTATATATTATATAAGGTGAACGCTGTTTTATTCCTGCGCTTGAAATATTTCTTCTTACTCTGGTAACCTTTCTTGGGACAGAAAATTGTTTTGTGCCTGCAAAAATTTCCTTTCTTCGGACTAAAATTTGTATTGTGGGAGGATAAGTTGCCTTTTTGGGGGGAGAAATTTGTATCGTGCTTGCAGAAGTTTTCTTTCTTGGAACAAAAAATTGTATTGTGGAGGTGTTGGTTTTCTTTCTTGGAACAGAAATTTGCTTTGTTGCTGCTCTGGTTTCCTTTCTGGGAACAGAATTTTGTTTTGTTCGAGCTCTTGATTCTTTTCCTGGGGCAACATTTTTCTTTTTTCCTACTGATGCTTTCTTTGGGGTAGGAAATTGGGATTGATTTGAGTAAACGTTTTTTTTCTTGATGTTCAGTTTGATATGTTTTTATTGAGATTGGGGTGTGGGGTGATTAAATTAGGTTGGGGATGGTGTAAAGTTTTCTTAATGCTGCATATGATGGGATTAAACCTGGATAAAATGGATTCTGGTTAGGAAAGAAAAATATTAAGCTGCTGTATGGAAAAGTACAGAGGTTAGGTTTATATTTTTGTAGTGATTTGATATGAGTCGTACCTTTATGGAATCTGTTTAATAATTGAATTAGATTGGGAGGATTGAGAGGGATAATAGAAAATGAGATGAAAATGATGTTTTTCTATTCTAACGAGGTTATGAGTTATTTCAATACAGTTGACTAAACTGTTCGGATCTCTGTATTCAAATCAATCTCAAAATATAATAGGGGATTAAGAAATGATAGGGTTGTATTAAAATTAAACACTTCTGAATTTGCCCAGGTTTTTTGATCATCTACTTGTTAAAAGGCTTTTTAAGTTTTTTTTAATAAACCTTCATAATATTTAAAAGGAGATTGGATTGAAATAGTACGAAATTTATACAAGGATAAATGCAATATCTCCAAAACAATCTAATAATAATGTTCTCAATCTTTGGAATAGAAATTGCTCTTAAATTTCTTGAAGGAGTGATATAAATGCAAATTATATGTCAATACGAGGCGAAAGCGGAACAAATATTGTTGAGACTTATATCGATAAGTTTTGGATACATAATATCATAATTAAATTTGGAGGAAGTAACGATGAAAACAAAAAAAATCTCAAAAAAAATGGGTTTAAAAAAAGAAACAATTGCGAATCTGAATTCGAATGCAATGGATTTAGTAAGAGCGGGTGCGCTTCCGCCTGCTAATACTTATGGGGAAAGCTGTAGCAAAGGAGATGGGTGCCCGACTGCGGTTGAAACATGGTGTTGCAAGACTGAGTGTTTTGCTTGTTTTACTCAAAACACTTGCGATTGTTAAATACCTCTATATTTATCCTAATTCTCTAAAGTAAGTGTGAAGATATTTTTCATCTACTTAGTTTAATTAATGTTAGGAATATATCTTCTGTAAATGTTGATACGCTGTAGCTTTTACGTTTCCCTGATTGGAATGTCTGATCTACAGCGTATCTCTTTTATTTCCAAATAAATTTTTAATTTGAAGAATAAGGAACCATTGCATTATGCTCATTTTGGACAATATGGGCAGAGGGGAATTCTATTGGATTGCCGGCAAGAAAAATTCCAGTATTTTCACTTTTCGTTATTTCCCATTTTATTGGGAGTGATGTACTGATAAAATCTTTTGGAATTGCGGATATTTGATTGTTTGTTAGATCTAAATATTGAAGTTGCGTTAATTGAAGAAGGGGAATGATGGGTGAGAGTTCAATTATTTTATTATTGCTTAAATTTATATAGATAAGTGTCTTTAAGCATTCAATGGAATAGATAGATGTAATTTGATTATTACTTAAATCTAACAGAGTTAATTTGGGTAATATTGCAAGTGGGGAAATATCTTGTATTTTATTATAATCTAGATTTATTATCTCCAAATGGCTTAGGGATTTGAGGGGTGAAATATCGCGAATGTTATTATGATTTAAATAAAGTCTGCGTAAATTAGTCAATGCAGAGAGTGGTGTGATATCTGTAATACTATTTGAATTCAAATCCAGCACTTTTAAATTGTTTAGTTGTGTAAGGGGAGAAAAATCCGAAATTTTATTTTTTTGTAAAAGGAGTCCGGTAATATGAGTTAAAGATGCAATGGGGGAGAGATCAATAATCCGGTTATCGCTTAAATTTAATTGTTTTATATTTTTTAATGGGATAAGGGGCATAATATCCGAAATTGAGTTACTATTTAAATAGAGTATTTCCAATTCGGATAGTGAAGAGATAGGGGAAATTTGAGAAATTGAGTTCATCGAACAATACAATTTTTTTAATTTTGTTAAATTTGAAACTGGGGATATATCTCTTAATTTATTATTACTTAAATTTAAAACTATCAATTCGGTTAAATTGGAGAGATGGGAAATATCTGTGATTTGATTTCCATACAAATAGATTTCCCTCAATTCTTTTAAATTTGCAAGCGGGGTGAGATCAGCAATTTGATTTCCGATTAAATCCAAATGCATTAAATGGGTTAATTTGGAGAGGGGTGAAAGATTGGTAATTTGATTATCACTTAGTAATAATACAATCAAATCAGAGAAAAATTCAATATGAGAAAGCTGGGTAATTTTACAGCCTTTTAAATTTAATCCGGTAATTTCCGAATTATTATCCATACAATAGGAAGGGAAGATATCCACAAGATTGGCAGCTTTTATCTTTTTAATCTTTCTACATATAATTTTTTCTAATTTTAGAATTTGGTCAGGTTTTTTCTGAGCCATTCTCAATCTCCTTCACGATTTTTTTAGCAGTAATAACTAACTCTTTATTCTGTTTCATGAGTCTGAAATATAACACTGAATGCTTTTTTTATAAATAAGATGACTGTATCTTTATGTATCTATAATTAGCCAACATTTTTGAATAAAAAGAAGATATGATAAAAATGTCTCATTAAACTCCTTTTATTACTTTGGTTTTAGAGATTTCTTATTGTAACAAATCCATGGAAGAAATTCAATTAGCTGATTATTGTTTTTAGTAATCGATATTTTTATAAATTGTGAAATAGGAAGAAGAAAATTAAACTGGCAACATTTTCTTCAAGGAACCATGGTATAAAAATAGTGTTATAAAATAGTAAAAAGCCTCTATTTTACTGGAATTTTAAGTTATTACTAAAACCCATGCAATGGTTAATAATATGGAAACAAGGGTGACGGGTATTCCGACTTTTGCATGCTCCTTAAAACTAATGTGAATCTGGTATTCTTTTGCACCTTCAATTACAATGAGATTGGCAATGCTTCCAATTATTATGAAATTTCCTGCGAAAGTGGAGGCTAATGCGGTGACGTACCATTGTACGGCCTGCGATGGATCAAGGAACTTTATTATCAACATGACTGCGGGGACATTACTTACAATATTACTGAGGATAGATGAAATAAAGGTGAGATTTACAAGATTCTGAATATTGATGTGGTGGCTATTGAGATAATTTACCAAATAGGTGGGGACACCGGAAATTTCAATGCCGGCTATTACAATGAATAAAGCACAAAAAAGGGTAATCAAATGCCAATCGATGAGTCCCAATATGGTACGTGAATGCATGGAGCGACTGCACAAAAGAAGTCCGGCTAAGGCTAATGCAGAAAGTTCCCGAGGAATAGGGGAAAAAAACAGGATGAGTAATATTATGACTACTGCGAGTCCTTTCCTTGTTTGATGTTGATTGAATTGGGGCCAGGATTTTCGCCTTTCGGAGATATGGGCTGGGGATAAGATTTCAAATTTATGACGGTAGATGAGATATATAATATAGTATGCAGCAATAAGAGAAATTATGACTGGGACAATACAAAAAAGTATAAAATTACCGAAATGTAATTTTCCTACCTGTCCGAGTAACATGTTCTGGGGGTTACCGATAATGGTTGCAGCAGATCCGATATTACTGGAAACAGCGAGACCGATTAGAAATGGAATGGGATTAATACGGGCTTCTAAAAGAGAAAAACAAATGATTGGGGTAAATGCAAGGCATACGATATCATTGGCGAGTACAGCAGAAAGGACAGCACTGGTCAGCATTATTATAAAAAGGAATTTACGTGGATTTTTAGCGAAACGGGTAATGGATACAGCCAATTGGGTATAAAAACCACTTAATCGAAGCTGTGCAGATATGACCATCAGTGCATATAATAAAAGAATGGTAGAGGTGTGGATGGATAATATGGCTTGGTGGGTGGTCATTACTGAAGCGGTAACCATGGCTATGGCTCCCAATAATGCGATACCGGTCCTGTCGAGTTTGAGTCCGGGGAAACTGCCGATTGCAACCCCGGTATAAGTAATGACAAAAATTATAATGGCTGCTGTTTGCATTCGAATATTATTCTTGGAACTGGTATTTTTGAAAAGACTATTCTATCATATTATGGGTACATAATCTACTTAAAGATGATTTTCAATAATATACTTTTGATGCAAAATTTGAATATCATGATTTATGAATAATTAAAGGACTACTCTTGTTAATTCCCAGAAAAAACATGATGATTTTCTCATGGACTCTTGACAAACGGAATCATTTGTTTTATTATTTTTAAATTGAAATGATTACAAAATTGAAAATATAACAAGATAAGGAATAGGAGGAAACAATGATTAACAAAAAAATGCAAGATGCCATCAATAAGCAGATTAATGAAGAGTTGTTCTCATCATATCTCTACCTCTCGATGTCAGCATATTTTGAGACACTGAATCTGAAAGGTTTTGCACACTGGATGAAAATACAAGCGTATGAAGAACAATTTCATGCTGCAAAACTCTATAATCATATTGTGGAACGTGGTGGAGCTGTGAATCTTTTGCCTATCAACGAACCTGCGCATTCATGGAAATCGGCTTTGGAAATTTTTGAAGAATCATTGAAGCATGAATACCATATTACGAAATGCATCGATGATCTGATGAATTTATCGCTTGAAGAACGGGATCACGCTTCGCGGACATTGCTTACATGGTTTGTAGATGAACAGGTGGAAGAAGAAAATTCCTTCACTGAAATGGTTGAAAAATTGAAAATGATTGGTGATAATAACCCGATGCTTCTTATGCAAGATAAAGAGATGCTGGCACGTACAACGACGGTTGATGTTTTAAACCCGCAAGGAACTGCACAACCGTAAATATTTGTGGATAGAATGATGGGGTCACTTGATATTGTGTTATTTGAGTGATAAAATATGAGGGACACTGTAGGAGTACATCTGAAGGTGTCCCCTTACCAATTGGGACAATGTCCACAACTGGATAGGGTTGAAATTGTGATTTTATAGGAATGAAATCTAATATAAGGAGGTAGCTGCTGTGTTCAAAAAAAATGCTGTGGATTTTAGAAATCTCGAGGAAGTATTGAATTTTGCAGTAAAAGGCGAAGAGGAAGCACATGCGTTTTATGCGGAATGGTCCCAAAAATTAAGCGATAAGGCGCTTAAAAAAGTATTCGAGGAACTTGCAGGGGAAGAGATGAAACACAAAGAGTTCCTTTTGAATGTGAAAAAGGGTGAGTCTTTGAAACCTTCGGAGACTGAAATTATGGATTTGAAAATTTCTGAATATATTTCCGATGCAAGAGCATCTGCGGATATGGATTACCAGGACGCTCTTTCACTGGCAATGCATAAGGAAAAAGAAGCTTATAAACTTTATACTGGTTTGGCTGCGATGTCAAAATCAGAAGAAATGAAAAACACCTTCAAGGCTTTAGCACAGGAAGAAGCAAAACATAAACTTCGCCTGGAAATCATGTATGATGAAGAAATACTGAAAGAAAATTAATTTTTATAAGGTACGGGCAGGGGGCTCTATTTAATCATTAATAAAATGGTTTAGATAAATGGCTCCCTGGCCGGGTTGATATTTTTATAGAATACGTTATGCAATGTTTATAAAAGAGTAAAATGGGGCTAAGTGCCCAAATAGCGTCAAAATTAACGGATGATCGATAGAAACGGATGACAGAACAAGGCCGTGATTACCGTCGATGGATAGAAGCGGGTTACCGGCATTATGGTGAGGACCCGTGGTTTTTTATACGGGAACTGGCCCAAAATAGCCGTGATGCAGGGGCATCGGCTATTCATATTAAAATTGATTATATCCGGGAGAAAGAAGAAATACTGATTTTTGAAGATAATGGGACGGGTATGTCCTATAATCATGGGGTGAGTTACCTATTCCGGCTCTACGCCTCAAGTAAAACGGGTGAAAAAAAAGCGGCTGGAATGTTTGGTATTGGGTTCTGGACTATTTTAAAATATGAACCGACTGCTATTTTTATCGAATCGAGATGGGGAAATGAAAAATGGGGCGTGATGGTGGATTCGGAGCTAAATACGGTTCGGATGCCCTCGGACCTGGATCACCATGGAACACGGATTACTCTTGTTCGTCGGCCTAAAGAGCAATCATCTGAGGCGTTTTCAAACCGAGTGGAAAAGGCTATCGAAACTTACTGCTCCTTTCTTAGAATGAATAATGCTGATGCGGATCTGCTACCGGTTTATTTTAAAGGAAAAAATAAAACGGGAAAAATGGCGCTTCAAGGGAGGGTTTCATTAAATTTTAAAAGCAAGTGGGTAGAGGGGGCTGTTGGTTTGGGACCTGAACCGAAAGTCTATTTGTATGCACGGGGTTTACCGGTTTGGGAAGGAACTTCTTTGGGGGAATTATCGCATACGTTTTCTTCAACGGGGGGAAAGGAGGAAATGGAAATAGGAGAAGGGTTGGCACCTGTTTTCCTGTTGAATGGAAATCGTCTGGAAGTGAATATCTCGCGGCGCCGGGTGATTGATAATAAGAGCTTAGAAGAAGTTCAAAAGTTTTCCGAAAGAGCGTTGATGGATTTGGTAGAACGAGCTGCGGATTATGTTTCACCGAGAAATATCCTACGTAAATTATGGGATGGGTTGAAACGTCGTCTTTCATTTCTGGGAAATTGGTATGTAAAAGCATTTATTATTATTGTACTATTGGTTATTCCTTTAGAAATATTACTACTTACAAATTTAGCAAAAAAGAACAATAACTTTGGAAGAGTGGGAGATACCTCAACTCTAACACTGGAAGTGGATAATACTTTTTACGGAGGGGCATCGGTACGTAAAACGGGTTCTGATACGACACTGGATTTAAAATATGAACCACGGAATATGACCTGGTTTAAACTTTTTTCAGCAGATGAATACAGTATAAAATCGGGATTCTTCACTAAAGTAAATGAAAGAAACAAATTGCCTTTGCAAACTACGAAATGTAATTTTGGGGATAAAAGAATCAACATCGAATTTAATATTAAAGAACCGGGACGGATTTATTTACCTCAACCGTTCGGCCCGATATCGAATGAAACATACTGCATCGATAGGGATAGTGTTAGGGTGGATGGGATTAAAATAGAGAATATTTATTATCTACCTTCTGGGGATGTAATCGCCAGTGTGGTTAAAAAGGGAACTATTGGTTATCGGTGTTGTTATGATGGGGGAAGAAATGTGGAAAATAATGTGAGTGGGGATGAATTGAGGAAGTTGACATTTTTACCGGATGAACTGGTTCTTCCGGGAAAAATTGAAGATGAATTGAGGGCTTTTCGGCAATCGGGAAAAGGATCGGGTGATGCTGTAAAGTTAGCGCTTGGTTTAACAACATCTCTTCTAAAATATGATGATTCACCAGAAGTGATTGAAAAGTACAGGGGGATGGAAAATTGGCCTGATTGGTTGGAAAAGATACTGGCTATCGGGAAAGGGGATTGCGATATTCTGAACGGAGTTACTGCATTGTTCCTGCGACGAATGAATATTCCTGCACGCCTGGTAATTGGTTTTGTCGGAGATAATGGAAAATTACTTCGTGGTTTGCATGCCTGGGTGGAATATTACGATGAGGGGAATCACAAGCAAATGGCGGATGCAACGATGATGAATCGGGGAGATGCAGGAAGTGGAATGGGGGAACGATCTGCTTCTAATGATGGAGGGGTGGGTATTGAGATAGGAAAGAATAGGTATATTAAATATGGACTATATGTATTGGTGGGGTTTCTGTTTTGGGCATTATTGGTAATTATATTGAGATTGAAGAAACAGAGAGAGGGGGGTGTTAAAAATGAGGAAACAAAAGGAGAGGTTAGAGAGAGCCTGGGGGGTATGGTGTTACATGAATTATTACACCCGGGTGCATGGGGTCATAACCGGGGGATTCGGAATTTTAAGATAATTCCAACGATATGGGGGGAATATATATCACTTCGGGAGGGATTGAAACTGGGGGGGAAACGCAAACTATTCATCATTTCAAAGAATAGCGATATAGGAGAATACCTAAGAAGGAAACGAAATGGGTTGGTTGGATTGGGGAGGAAATATGTAATTTTGGACACGTCAGATAAGTGGTTCGCACGGGTGGTGAAATTAATTCCAGGCGGGATTAACCTGGATAAAATAATAGGATTGAATGTGGTGGAACCTGGAATGGGAGATAATGACGACGTTTCTAAACTGGTAATGGGAGTGAATGAATTCCTGAGGAATATAGATAGAAGGATTCGGATTTGTCTTATTACAAAGGGTATGGGGGCGGGTGATTACCTGGATGTGGATTTATCTTTATTACCTTCTCTGGAAAAATGGGGAATAAGAAGTAGATTTATCGGGGTAAATTTGAATAGTAAACGAATTCAAAAATTGGGGAATTTGTATTCATCGAATAGGAAACTGGCTGTTTTTAGATTTATCCGGGGAATGGTGGATGAATCGAATATTATTGGAGAACCGTCTGCGAGACTACTTGAAAAGGTATCAAAGGGGTTATGGGAGTGGAAATAGTGAATAATATTAACTCACTTTTCTCTATCGATGTGGATGCACATTTAAAAAAAGCGGCCTCTCATACCTTTGGCTCTGCGGCTCATTACCCTGTAGAACTGGTTCGAGGGGCTTTGCGTAGAGGAGCTACCGAAATCGAAGTGGAGTTGAGTGGTAACAGGGTAAGGGTTACGGATAATGGTTGTGGATTGGATGATAGAGCGCTGGATATGATAAGTTGTGTGATGGATGAGAGAGGAAATATAGAAGAAAAAGAAGGGGGGGCAGAAAAGCTAGAAGATCGTGAAGGGTTGAGCCTTCTTGCAATTTTTGCTTCAAATCCGGATGAAATCATTATTGAGAATATATGGAGCGAAGGTGAATGGATGCTGCATAAGCAAAGAGGGGGTATGCAGCGATGGAACCGCTGTGGGATAAAAAAAGGAACTCGGATTACTCTTTTAAAGCGAGGAAGAGATCCGGAGCTTGAAAAACAAATACTGGAAGCGTATTGCAGCTCTGTTCCGCGTGAATTACGGTTAAATGGGAAACGGATTGGACATCAGAGGTTGTTAAGGGGACAGATGGCTGTAATAAAATTACCGGCAATGGGTGAGTTCCTGGGGGGGCAAATGGGAGTACCTGTGGGAGGAGGCTTGTGCCATTTGCGGTTCCTGGATAGGGCAATCCCATGGCATCATATGACTGTTCCTCCACAAAATGGTTTTGTTTTCGATGCAGCGATTGAATATACGGGAGAGTTGAACACAGATTTGATAAAACAACTTTGTTTATTCGCTGCACGGTTGTATGATTGGCTTTGTACGGAGTTTGAATCAACGAGTTTGGAAAATAAGAAACGGATTGAAGAGTTAATGTTTCTTCACTGCCGTTTAACTGGAGAAGAAACCTTTCTTAATAGGTTTTCGGTTTTTAAAGTTTATAATTCTAATGAGAGTTTTAATTTGGTGCAAATTAGACAGAAATCCCGTGATGGGGTTTTATATGGAGTTCCTGCTAAAAAAGAACGATCCCGGTACCACACGGGAAGTAAACATGTCTTATACTTAACTCGGGAGCAGGCGGATTTATTAATTAATCACTTGAATATACCTATTGTATTTCTGGACCCTATAGGAGGGAGCTCAAATGGGTTTGGGGTGTTCATTTATAAAATGAAAAAAAAGATAAAAAGGATGTTTTTAAAATGTCTGGGAGAACCGAAAAAAGTTTTAGATCCTGGAGAATTATCGAAACCTGAGCAAATGCTGATTATGGGACTTATTCGTCATAAAGTAGGATACAGGGTATTTATGATTGAATCAAAAGGTCCTTTTGCTTCTATAGAAGGAAAAAACAAACGGATTTATATTCGAAGAAATCATGGGGTGGTACGAAAAGGAGTTGAAGGAGTTGAAGAGGACCCGCGAAATGTGGAAATATTCATTCCATTGATTTTAACTTAATGGATGGAGGAGGAGGTGGGTTGTTTTGAAAAACCCAACTCTGGGTGGGGTAAAACTTTTGTTAAGCTTTATAATTTAAATTTTTTTATCAGTACTTTTAAAAAATGGAGGAAAGAAATACCTGGGAAGTATTCTCTAATGAAGAATGATGGAATAAAATTATCTTTCAATTTTAACTAATGAAATGCAAAAATTATTATTTAAAAAAAATACACATTTGGGGTTGACTTTCTTTCTATAAATGTGATAAATAATATTTTCAAGTAATATCGAAAATATATAGTAGAGATAAAATTGAATACATAGTATTGTTGAAAAATGAAATAGAATCGTATTTACTTGTACTGGTGACATAGGTGTGATGTAACTTGCGATAGTTAATTGGAGAATTGTTGAGATAACAGAGTGGAAATTAATGAATATAGGAAATTCTCCTGTATTAAATGAATTGAGATTTATTAAGTTTGAGGAATTGATTATGATTTATTTTAGAAGAACTTCGAACAATAAAACGTCTCCTTAGGAAGATTTTTATTTTTTTGCCATCTTAAAAAAAAGTACAGATTTCTGACTGAGAGGAGGGGAACGATGAAAAAAAGGATTCTGGTTATAGATGATGAATTTGCACCTAGAGAGCTGGCTAAACAAGCATTCATGAATTGGAAATTAAGTGTGGCGGCTTCGGGAAATGAAGGTGTAAAAATATTTGAAAAGCTACTTAATGCTGAAACACCACCTGAAGTTGTTCTGGTAGATTGGATGATGCCGAGGATGGATGGATATGAAGTGGTAAGAGAAATTCGCTTACTGGATCCGGATGTACTGATCTTTGTCTGGAGTGTTGTTTCAGATAGGCAGGAAATTACTTCTCTTGCAATGCAGGCGGGAGCTGATGACGTTTTAAGTAAGCAAAACCCGGAAGCAACCGAGTTAGAAGTTCAAGTGATGCAGAGTATAAGAAATGCCAAAGAAAGAAAAAATAGAGAATTAAAAACAAGGCAAGAGGAACTGGAAAATACTCATTCACTTTTATCGACGTTGCCGGAAGGGGTAATCCAAACAGATGAAACTGTAAATGTAAAATGGGTTAATGAGGCTTTTTGCCGAATAACGGGCTTCAGTAAAGAAGAACTAATTAATAAAAATTTGTATAATTTAATTCATCCGGATGATCATTCGTTGTTGACTGCTCAAATAGCAAATAGAATGAAAGGAGAAATAAGTAAATATGTTCTACGAGCAGTCACAAAATCGGGTATGATAAAGATTGTATCTATATATGCTTCTCCCCAATTGTCGAAAAGTGGGGATTTTGCAGGGAGTACTGCTATAGTTTCAGAAATCACTTCAAAAAAGAAAGTAATTGAGTCGATGTTGGAAGATTACAAAAAACTCAGTGAACAAGCAATTCAAACGGGTTCGGAGTTAGCTGCATTTGCCGAATACTGGAAAACTGTATTAGACGCCATGCCTTTGGTGTTTTTTTCAACTGATCTCGAGTTGAGAATAACAAATTTCAATAAAGCAGCGGTTGAATTAAGCGGTACTGTAAACCTTACAGGGAAGAAAATTTGTGATTTTATAATTGGTTGCAAATCAGATGTGTGTCCTTTTGTAAATAGAAAAATTATCAAGAAACCTATAAGTTTTGAATGGGAGCGAAAAAAAGAGGATGGGAAATCTACGTTTTTCACCATAATTTTGATTCCGATGTTGAACCAAAAAGGTGATATAGAAGAAATTGTCCATATCATTATGAATAAAACGTTGGAGAAAAAAGCCTTGATATTGGCTGAAAATGCAAGCCGAGAAAAATCCAATTTTCTTGCAAATATGAGTCATGAAATCAGAACGCCTTTGAATGCTATTATCGGTTTCCTTGAATTAATAAGAGATACGAAATTGACAACACAGCAGCAAAGTTATATTGAAAAAATAATATTAGCTGCGGAAATGTTACAAATAGTTATCAATGATATTCTGGATGTTTCTAAAATTGAAGCGGGACAACTGACATTAGAAAA
>JAKAGC010000704.1 GCA_021817755.1 Acidobacteriota bacterium
ATAGTTTTTATGCGTTAAATAAAACAATTCGATTATGTACCCAATTTCAAAAAAAAACACTTTATTATAGTCTAGTCAGTGACGCTTTAACTCTTTATTGGTCTTAAAAAGACCCTCCGGTGGACGATAATATAATAAGAAGATATAGCTTCAAAGTCAATCCGTAAAAGGTTGTATATCTGGTATGAAATTCGGTTGGATAAATTTTGATTTTTTGTACAACCTCAGATTGACATGTTAGGTGGAGAGGTAAAATTTTTATGTAAAACTAAGGTTGGAGAAAGATGAAATTATAAATTCTTTTTCCCTTACGAAATCCCTTTACATTAATAGATTAAAATCAAATTTTCAATTTAAATAAAATAAAAATAACAATTTAAAATAAATTCAAACCTCAAATAATTCATAGTAAATTGCATCATTCTTTCTTTTATTTTAGCTCTTATTTTTAAATAGATGGAAATAAAATTTAAAAAAAAGTTGTCAATCTAAAATTTTGATATTATTATATTACAATATTAAACAAGGAACATATACAATGTTAAATCAAATAATAGGAGAAAAAAATGAAGTCAAGAAAAACCAACAAAAAACTTATGTTAAACCGTAAGACCGTTTCCAATCTCAACAATTCGGATCTTTCCCATGCAAAAGGTGGAACGATAGACACTTACACTCAAGATCCCTGTGACACGGTTATGACCTGTAGGCGCGTCTGTTGTTATACATTTTTTTGCGAGACAGATCCCTATACCAATTATTGCTGGACAGTCCAATTCTGCACAGAATAAGCGGTTCTAAAAGGTAAAAGCAGGTGAACCGGGAACAGCAATCGTGAGAGAGATCGAGGGATTTTCCGTTCCCGGTTTACTCTTTAAAAAACCGGAGTAAAAATTGACAAAATCGGATATGTGGTTACCTATTATTGAACCTTCCCAATTATCAACCTTTCAAAAAAAACTCGAAGAAATCACTGTATCTATCGAAGAGGAACTCCCAAGAATCCAACGTATTGGACTATTGGGGGGAATAGCCGGACTCTCCGTTTTCTTTTTCTATTATGCACGAATGACCGGAAAAATAAAATATTACGATATCTCTTCACAGCTTCTTTCACAATCCATTCAATCACTCCCCCATCTACAACCCGATACGTTCTCCAAAGGATACGCCGGTATTTTATGGGCTTATCAACACCTTAAAAATCATTATTCAATCGATTTTACTCCCCCTCTAATCCCAAAGAATATTCATACCATACTCACTGATTTTATGATGGATGAACTGTCCAAACTTAATTATGATCCTCTTCATGGTGCTATCGGATATGGAACTTACTTCCTGGAATACCAACCATCCGATGAGGTCTCCTCCTATTTGTCAAATCTTGTAAAGGGTCTTAAGAAGATATCACATAAGAAGGGGAAAAAAAGATACTGGGAAACAATTAATGAAATTCATTCCCTGAAAGGTGTGAATTCCGGTTTAACACATGGTATGGCAGGAATAGTTGTATTCCTAACCAGGTTATATAAAACCGGAATTTGCAAAGAAATAGTCAAAGATCTGCTGGAAGGTGCAGTCGAATATTTTTTATATCTACATGATTTAATGCAGACAAAGGCTCAATCCATTTCCTGCTTCCCCGTATGGGTAAGCAGCGATGGTCAATTATCAAGTGGCACGCTTGCATTGGGATTTGGGGATTTAAGTATTGCATTAGCCTTATGGCATGCATCGAATGTTCTCGAAAATAATGTATGGAAAGAAAAGGCAATCAATGTATTCTCTAAATCCTTAACAAGGAATACTAAAGAAACCAATGTGATTAAGGATGCATCCCTATCTCTCGGAACTTCGGGGATGGCTCATATTTATAATCGTATCTACCATTACACTGGGGATGAACGTTTTAAAGAAGCTGCACGTTATTGGCTTTTCGAAACATTGGAAATGGGAAAAAATGAAACCGGAGTAGCAGGTTATTCTGCCTGGCGAGGTGAATCCGTCAACCGTAGAGATAAGGAATTCGGTATCATCGAGGGCATCGCAGGTATTGGCCTTGTATTAATTTCAAGTATCAGCCCAATCGAACCACTATGGGATAAATGCCTTATGGTTAGTTAATTTCCTGAAGCTCATTTATTATATATCTTATCCTCTTTCGGCTAAAGGTTTAAAACAACAATAGACTCTAAATTAAACTATATAATCCACTTTGGAATAAAAATTTAGATCGGTCTCCTAATTTTTAGTTGACAATGCTATAAATTTGTAGTTATAATAAGTGGTATATTAAAAGAGGATTTCTTTTATGGTACGGAGGGTTAATGCCAAACCGGATAATACAATATCCTGTTCCTCTTATCTTGAAAAAAGTATTAAAAGATAAAGCCAATGGCGAACTCGTGGTCGCAGGTAATAATTTTACAAAAAACCTTTTCTTCATAGACGGTAACCTGGTTTTCGCAAAGACAAACGTTATTGAGGAACGCCTCGGAGAAATTCTTTTCAAAATGGGAAAAATTGACAACTCCCAGTTTATGAATATCAACAGCCTCATTCAATCCAGTAATGACCGCCTGGGAAAAATCCTTGTTAAAAACAGCATATTAAATCAGCGAGACCTCTTCTTTGCTCTTATTTACCAACTCCGAACCATTGCCACTTCTACATTTACACTGGTTTCCGGTGAATGGAATTTTTTACCCCGTGTACCTGAAATCCCAGAAGATTCCCGTTTCAATATCGGATTACCCGGAATCATTTACGAAGGTATTTCCAAAATCACCAACATTGCATATTTCAAAAACAAATTCTTTTATAAAACTCCGAAACTCTCTTTAATCCCCGAAGCAATGAAAGAATTCCTCACCGACCAGGAAATCAATTTTTATAAAGAATTATCTCACTTCCCCAATATATCCTGCGAGCAAATCCTCTCACGCATGAAACTCACAGAGGAAGCATTCTGGAAAAGAGTTATTCTCCTTTTTCTTCTTAATATCAGATCGGA
>JAKAGC010000705.1 GCA_021817755.1 Acidobacteriota bacterium
AAGACTTCATCGGTATCTTTATCTTTTTCCCGGAATTCCGTTACACCGAAGCTGCATGTGACTGAACTTACTTCATTGAAATTATATTGCATTACCTGGACTCGAATTCGTTCAGCCAATTTGGTGGCATTTTCCAGATTGGTATGAGGAAGAAGAATCATAAATTCCTCTCCTCCCCAACGAGCAAAAATATCGGTATCACGGATGCATTTCTTAACAAGTTGAACAAGGTTAATAAGTACGCGATCACCTGCATCATGACCGAATGTATCGTTGATACGTTTAAAATGATCGATATCAAACATAATGATCGCGAGTTGGGTATTGTAGCGGAGAAGACGTTTAACCTCTTCTTTAAGGGCTTGATCGAATTTGGCGCGGTTAAATATTTGAGTTAAGCGGTCGGTTATGGAAAGACGTTTGAGTTCATCTTCCATTTCTTTGTTTTTTGTAATATCGATAGAGTTTATAATAACGCCCATAACGCGGTTATCTTTCCCTAAAAGAGGATAATAACTGACGTACATAAACTTACGCTGGTTATCGGGGAAATCAAACCACTCTTGTTGATGAACTTTTTCACCAGTTAGGCAGGTGATAATATTTTTATTTATTTTTTCCACGAAGAATTTTTTTCCGAAGATTTCTTCAACAGGATGTCCCACTATTTCATCGATTGATTTCTGGTACATGGTAAGGTAAGCATCATTTACGGTCCGGAAAATAAAATTCTTGTCGATATATGCCATTGGGTCATGGATGGTAGACAATATCTGGGAATACCTGAACAGGAGCTCTTCGTTTTTTCTGTGTTCGGTTTCATCGTTGACAAAAACCGCAAGGCGGTCTACTTCATCATCGGAATCAAGGACGGGGTAAAGACAAACATTAAGGGTCAGGCCCTCATATTCATCCTGAAACCGGAACGGTTCTTTGGTTTGTTTGACAATATTGATATAGACCTGACGGAACTCTTTAAATTCCTTTGGGAAAAAATCGAAAAGACATTTCCCAATCAGATCAGTCATTTGTTTTCCAACTCTTCGAACGGCTGCTTCGTTAATTTCAAGAATAATACCACGGGTATCGAGTAAAGCAGCGAGGTCGGAGGAGGCATTTATAAAAGCACGTTCAGTGGCTTTACTTTTTATTAACGCTGTTTCTGTATGAATCCGAAGTGAATCTCTTCCTTTTAATAAATCAATTTCCTTTTGGAGTGTCTTCATTTCTTCAATCAATTGGTCCCTGGTGAGGTTATCAACGTTCATACGGGTTGCTCCTGTCACATTTGGAAATTTTCGTGGAATAATCGTATCTTAATTGTATCACAAATCAATAAAAGATGAAATCAAAAAATTTTTACTATTTAATGTTATTAAGCCGGAGCAGGTCGTCTTTTTCACTTCCTATTCTTTTCATGCAATAAACAGAAGGGTTTTCTTCTTCATCGTCGATTACATACAATATAAAATTTTTTGAGATGGTGATTTTGTACGCCTGAGTTTCAATTCTTGTGAGTAATTTTCCATTGAAATCAATTAAGTAATATTTATTTTCTTTTATTTCTTCCGGTTTTTTCTCACAAATCAGTACATTTCCTGAAGGTGTTACGGATATTTTAGAAATAATGGGCTTTCGTTCATGAAAGGATTCATTGTACCTTTTTATAGCAGGAAACTTTCTGCTAAAACCTTCATTACCGAACTTCTTTATTAGATTTGCCTTTTCTTTTTTCTTCCATTCATCAAGGTCTCGGGATGTAATTTTAGGCGCTTCCGGGAGTGGTGTTTTAATTTTTCTAATGAGTTTTCCGCTGAGATTATATATTTCCAGGATATTCGTGTTTCCTAAAGTAAAAACAATTTGATTATCAGATGTCATATCCCATAAAAATTTCGGAATAAAAGGTATTAAACTATTGGATTGAGAAGGGGTTTCGCTAACACTAAAAGGAATCTTTTTTTCAATGAATGGTTGACTGGTATTGCCATTTTGATCTATAAGGACAAGATTTGAGTAAATACTATCTACACAGAGTCCGGCTTTTTTCTCAAACCATATATACCTGTACATTTCTGCTATAATTCGACCATCAGGAAGGGCTTTGGTATTATTAAATCCATAACCGGATTTTTTAGAGATTTTTATGATCCGGTTATATTTTCCTGATAATTCCATAAAGGTAATCCAGGGATGTCCATGATGACCTTCAATAAAAAATAGTTTTTTGTCGTTAGAAAAATCGAAGCCCCCAAACCCCAGGTATTCTCCTGGTGCCTGTCCTTTACCACCAATTCTTCTTAAAAATTTCCCTGTTAAAGAAGAATAAACTTTGAGTGAATGATCTTTATTATCGAATACATAAAAATTTTCATCAGGACCTATTTTCATGTCATATGGGACGTAAAGCTCATCTTCGACTTTGTCGGCACCTAAAGTAATGATATCCATGTTAGCTTGACCAGGGAATAATGGGGATACCAAAAATAACAGACTAACTATTAATAAAATTCTCATTCCAGTTTCTCCAGATAATTAAATACAAATAGGTTTTTTGAATTATTTTTATTCGAGTCTACCTTGCGGTTTTTTGGGATTGTTATTATCGATATTAGTGATTCGTTTATCGAAAATCTGGTTTGAAGTAAAAGAGCTGATATAATACATTAGTGCGGGCAGATTTTCATTAAATACCTCCTGGATCATATTTTCAGGAAGAATGAATCCACCCCCGGTCATAGATTCAGGAGGGAGTTCGATTGTAAATGTAGGAACTTTAAATGTGCCATAAATCCAATCATTGGTATCGCCATTGGTTAAGTATAAGATACTGGCGGGTCCATATGTATAATCTCGACTATTTACATTATAGATAAGACGTTTCATTTCGGCTGCCATTTCATCCATTTTAGCAGCATCGGGAGTGGAACTGTATGTATATCCCCAGGGGTATAAAATATATTGGCCATAACTATGATAACTTAATAATCCGGCAGGTGGATGATTTAAGAGGA
>JAKAGC010000706.1 GCA_021817755.1 Acidobacteriota bacterium
TAATATTGGAGGTGAGATAATGTTTGTTTAAAAGCGGGGGAGTAGGAATTGACAGACTCACCATATAACGCGGAATGAAAAATAGTTCGACGGGTTAGCATTGTTCCCAAAATGGCTACCCCGAAACTTCCGCCGATTTGTCGAATAACGTTGAATAAACCTGAAGCTTGAGCCATCTTATGCCGGCTAATTCCCGATAATGCAAGTGTACTGAGAGGAGTGAAAACAAGTCCCATTGCAATACCGCGAATGTATAGAGGGAACATAATCTGTGAATTTTCGGAGTAAAGAGATAAATCTTTGTTTAAATACAGGCTGAGTGCAAGCATAATAATTCCAATGACTGCGGGTATTTTGGGATTTATATGGTCGGATAGATAGCCTGCGAGAGGTGAAAAGAAGCCTTGCAAGATTCCTACGGGAAGGAATACGAGACCGGCTTGAAAGGCGGTATAACCAAGGGAATTCTGTAAATAGAGGGGGAGTAGGAAGGTGCTGCCGAACATACCGAGTCCGAAAATAAACAATACAACATTGCAAAATCCGAAATTATAATCTTTTAATAGTCTGAGTTCAATGAGGGGATGTTTGATAGAGAATTCTACGATGAGGAACACAACGAAGGAAATTGCAGATATTATAAAACATGTAATGATATAGGGGCTTGTCCATCCGCCTGTATTCCAGGAAGCATTTCCATCGGTCAATGCGAGGAGTAGGAATGTAAGAAATGCGGACATAGAGATAAACCCGATAAAATCAAAAGAGCGTGTATGCTCTGTTTTATATTCTCTTAAAATAAGAAAAACAGCGGCTATACCGAGTATTCCAACGGGGATATTTACATCGAATATGGTATGCCATGCGAAATGATCGACGAGGTAACCGCCGATCATTGGCCCGAGAGAAACGGATGCGGCAGCGGATATGGACCAGAAACCCAAGGCCATTCCGCGTTGATGGGGGGGAAATTCTCGAGTAATGATGGCCATACCTACAGGCATCATGAACCCGGCACCTGAGCCCTGGATGATTCGGAAAATAATTAATGCATTTTCATTCCAGGATATGGAACATAGAAATGAACCAAAAGTAAAAAGGAATAAAGCCAAAATATAGGTACGCTTATAACCGAAATGATCCGCTACCCACCCGGAAGTGGGAAGCATTACGGCAAATACAAGCATATATGCGGTAACAACCCATTCGACTCTGTCTATGGTTATCCCGAATGTAGCCATAATTTTAGGAAGTGCGACATTTACGATAGTGGCATCGAGCACTGCCATAAATGTACCTATCATGATTGTAGCCATAACCCACCACCGGTAAGAGGGGTGTTCGTGATGTAGAGATGATGCTTTATTTATGGAGGGGGTTTTCATGGGGTTCAAATCCTTTTAACCATGATTTTTTATATGATATCATGTGGATATTACTTAATCTTAATCTTTATTTCGGCAGACATTCCAGGACGGAGAGGGTATTTCTTTTTATCTTCGGGTATAAGATTGGTGAGTTCGATTTTTATTGGAACACGCTGGGTAACTTTGGTAAAATTGCCGGATGCATTATTTGGGGGAATTAATGAGAATTCGGATGCTGTATAGTCACCGATTTGAATTACTTTTCCTTCAAATTTATAGTCAGGGTAAGTATCGATACTGATTTCAACAAAATCACCGATAATTACATTCCCGAGTTTTGTTTCTTCGAGGTTAGAGGTAATCCAGATATTATTGAGATCATAGATAGAGAGAATGGGTTGACCGGGTTGGACAATTTCATCATTCATTACCCATCGTTTTGCAACAACACCATTGAAAGGAATCGCGATCTGCATGTTTTGTAATTGTGCTTCGACAACGGATATTTGAGCTTTTGAAACATTTACCTGGGCGACAGCGATATCATATTCGGCTTGTGTTCCTTCAAGGGTTTTTTGAGCGTGGATAAACTGTTCTTTTGTAATAACTGCTTTGTTGAATTGGAGTTGGGCTCTTTGAAAATCATCTTTAGCCCGGTTTATATTTACCTGGGCAAGCAATGTTCTTTTTTCGGCAAAAACGAGATTGGCTTTTGCGAGTTCGAGTTGACTTTGTAAATCGGTATCGTCAAGTTTAATAACAATATCGGATTTGGTGACTGTATCACCTTCGTCGACAGTTAGAGATGTTATTCTTCCGAGTACTTTTGAACTAATGGAAATACGGTCTGCATCTACAAAGGCATCATCAGTAGAGACGAAGTTTCGCATATTCATGTACCAATACATTGTACCGAGTACAGCAGCGACTATAAGAATCAAGAAAGGAATAACCACGCGTTTTTTTCGATAAATGGGAACAGCATTTATATCTTCATCCTCATTCTGGTTAAAGTTGTTATTTGAATTTTTTACCGAACTTCCCGAGACCTGCATATTTTTCTTCTCTTCTAATTCCATATATTAATCCTTTTTTGTACCACAGTTTTTTACTCAGTAAAAATGAATTTTAAGTGAAATAGAGTTGAATGTCAATAGAGTGGTATGACATCTTGCCGGATATTGGGTGTGCTGCAAAGGTTTATCATAATTCTATAGATTCAATGATTTTTAGAATTGATAGAAATGAAATAAATTTCATCGAATAGAGAAGTTATCTTTGAATTATTGAAATCTGGTTCCTCAAAAAATCTGTGAAAAAACAGTTGTAGAATTAGAAAATATTACTATATTTGTATAGGCAGTAAATGCGTTTTGAGATTGGGTAGAAAATAACTGCAATAGGTTTATTTACTCTAAGATTTGACATTTTATTTTTTTCCTGGTACAGTTATTTGATGTGTTTGAATAAGATGGAGGTAACGGATGTCTGAAGGAAATCCTGATCCCTTTTTTTGCAGCGAATGCGGCGCGCAATTATACCCGGAATCGAAATATTGCCCGCAATGTGGCTCAAAACGAAAAATAAATGCTCACGAGCTCCTGGCCGACGTAAAGTCCGGCACGAATGATGACGCTTTGATG
>JAKAGC010000707.1 GCA_021817755.1 Acidobacteriota bacterium
TTCCGGTTCTAATTAGAACCGGAAACAATATAGGCACAAATCGTTTTATCTCCGGTAGTATCGGTTATAATATCGACAACTGCATCTCTGACAACCGGATGTTGAGTTAATTTACTTTCGATTTCTCCCATTTCAATCCGGTAACCCCTAATCTTTACCTGGAAATCGATACGGCCAATGTACTCGATACTTCCATCTTCCAACCAGCGGCATAAATCACCGGTTTTATAGAAAGTGTTAGTGATAGTGTTAGTGTTTCGTGTTAATTCGTGTAATTCGTGGGCAGAAAATTTATCAGTAGTTAATTCCGGATTATTGAGATAGCCGCTGGCAAGACCGCCACCTCCTATATACAGTTCTCCGATTACATTTACAGGGCACACTTTAAAGGCACGGTCGACGATATATAACTGGTTATTGGCAATCGGTACGCCAATAGGTATGCTTCCAAGGAATGCATATTTCTCAATTTTCCTAAGGTCGATATGGCAAACCGCAGCCATGATCGTAGCCTCAGTAGGACCATACATATTATAAATCCGGCAATTTTCATTAACAAAAAGAAGTGTACGCCGCACAACATCCAGTGTCAATTTTTCCGCTCCAATTGCCAGATGTCTCAGAGTACTCAGAGGTAATTCCATCTCCCGAATTCCATGACATGCCGCAATTAACCCTTGATGTTGAGTGGGAGTAATATGCAATACGGTAATACCTATCTTTGTGAAGTATTCAACCATTTCCACAGGATTTAATAATTGTTCACGGTTCGCAATACATAAGGCTGCACCTGAAGTCAAAGTAATCGATATCTCCCAGACAGACCAATCGAAAAAGAAGGATAAATTTTGTATGGTTCGATCAGTACTTCCAAGAGGCATATGCCTGAATCCCCAGTGCAAGAGTGGAGATAAATTGGAATGTGTAATCAGCACGCCTTTGGGATTACCTGTAGACCCGGAGGTATATATTACATAAGCTAGATTGTTTTTTTGATGAGTTACCTCCCTTTCTTCAAATTGAGTGTTTTTAGGAGGTACACCGATGATTGTGGAAACCTTCTTAAAAAAGTTTGCATCGATTAGAAGTTTTGCCTTACTGTCTTCCATCAGGAAATGAATCCGTTCTTCCGGGTTTCCGGGATTTATAGGAACATAGGCACAGCCGGCCAACCATGTACCCATAATAGCTATTTGCATCTCTATAGAACGTTCCAGCATTATTCCGATTAAATCCCCGGGGTTAGCTCCCATCTCTCTGAGTACAATAGAAAAGTGTAGAGCATTTTTTTCCAATTGATTATAGGTAATATGTATGTTTGAAGAACCGGTATTTCTCTGTGTATAGAGATTTGGGCCCAATATCGATAAATTATCGGGTGTTCGGGCTGCCTGTTCCAGGAATAATTCATAAACAGGTTTATTATCAGGATAATCTCCGGCTACGGAATTGAAGGAATTTAATATCATCTCCTTCTCTTCCTTCCCGATGATTTCCAGATCTCTTATCTTAATATCTGGATCAGCGATGATTTGATCAACGATTAACTTGTAATAGTTCAGGTATCGTTCGACAGTTTCTTTTTTGAATAGATGGATATTGTATTCCACAGTGAATATGCACCGGTT
Organism: Acidobacteriota bacterium; assembly: GCA_021817755.1. Classification (GTDB taxonomy): domain Bacteria; phylum Acidobacteriota; class Aminicenantia; order UBA2199; family UBA2199; genus JAKAGC01. The sequence continues at coordinate 1,629 of JAKAGC010000707.1, forward strand.
ATGTCCTTCCAATCCGAAAAAGCTCATATCAAATTTAGTATAAAAATTATTATAAGGGAAAGGGAATAGCTTTAATCCACTATTATTTGCATCGATGTTCTCTTTCTCCATTCCCTGAACAACAAATATAATATCAAAGAGAGGATTACGGGAAGGATTTCGCGGGATTGCCAATCTATCAACCAGTTCCTCGAAAGGATATTCTTGATTCTCATAGGCTTGTAAAGTAGATTCTTTTACTTCGAGTAGATACTCTCTGAAGGATTTGTTCTCCTGTGGAAAACTTCTCAATGCGAGTGTATTGACAAACATACCCACAATATCCTGTAAGTCCGAATGTCTTCTTCCGGCGATAGGAGAACCGACAATGATATCATCCTGCCCTGATAATTTGGAGAGCACAATTGAAAAAATGGAAAATAACACCATGAATGCCGTTGCATTTTCAGAGGCTCCGATCGATTTTAATGGGAGTAATTCGTGACTATCGATCACCAGTTCTAGAGTCCCTGCATCGAGTTTGGGGAAATCAGCTCTTGGAAAATCCACAGGTATATCTAATACAGGCAGTTCTCCCATAAATTGCTTTAACCAGAATTTTTCCTGCTTTCGTATAAAAACTTGTTGTTCTTCTTCATGCAGCCATTGGGAGTAATCTTTATAAGATATTCGAAGAGGTGTTAATGAGATGCCCCGGTATAATTTCATCCATTCATTATACATTATTAGTTTACTTGTTCCATCCGTAATAATATGATGCATATCGATGGCGAGATAATGATGTTCCGAATCGATGCGAAATAATCCGGCTCGAAATAACGGTGCATGTGAAAGATCAAAGGGACGTATAAAAGCTTTGAAATACGGATTTATTTCATTCGGATCACCTGAAGACAAATCCACTTCCATGAAATCCGGTTCACACTCACTTGCTTCATGAACACGCTGCACAAGTTCATTCCCCAATACCATAAAAGAAGTTCTCAAACTCTCATGCCGGACCATCAACTGTCTAAGGCTCTCTTTAACTCTTTCATAATCCATTTTCCCTTTGAATCCCATTACGGTGGTCTCATTATAGCCGAGAAAATCGATTTCAAACCGGTTTAATATAAAAATTCGTCTTTGAGAAGGAGAAAGGAGGTAATATTCTTTTTCTTCTACCGGTTCTATGGATTTATGATAAACTTCCCCTTTCCGAGATTCAATATAACCTGCAATTCCAAAAGGAGTTGGAAACTTGAAAAAGGAAGGCAAATCGATTTCCACATTTAATTCTTTATGGATTTCTGCCACTGCTCGCATTGCTTTTAAAGAATCTCCTCCCAATTCGAAAAAATCATCCTTGATGCCGATGGATTCTATACCGAAAATC
>JAKAGC010000043.1 GCA_021817755.1 Acidobacteriota bacterium
TTCACCTTTTGTTAAATTTAATATAAAGGTTCCAGGAACAACTGGAGTATTCTCTATCAATGTAATGGATTTCCTTTTACGAGAAAATGCCGTGGGTGTTGCTGTCGATTTCCTCGATTATACCGCAGGACATGCTCCCTTTGTGAAAGATTTCACTCAAGGAAACGATTTTGTACTCGGATTATCACAAGCAGGGTTACAGAGGTTTTATGAATTCTGGTGGAAGAATTCAACAATCAAAAAGGAAGTTCAGGGAAGTGGTGAAATCGGACATTTAAATTTAAAAGATTTCGATTTAACTCTGGATGGGTTGCGAATTGCCCTTGCAGTTGCTATTCCAAACCAATTTACTTTTCTCGGAGCACTCATGGGATTGGCTGTCGATTTGAAACGATTAGCCGCGGTATATACTTTTAATATTACTCTTGATAAACCACATTTTTCATTTAGTACAGGGAACCGTGTTAATTTTTCTGTCAAAGCTCGGGCTAATTTTCGGATCGAACTGTTATTGATTTATAAAATTTTTGATCCCAAAAAACTTAAAAAGAAAGAAAAAAGTAAACGAATCGCTACATGGACAGATAGTGCCAAGATTTCAGTAACCGGAGGCGCACGACTTTATATGGATGACAAGAATCGAATGATGGCTGAAATAGGGGATTGCGATATCTTTATCGATATTGGTAAACTTAATTTGTTATTCGATGCGATAATCAGCAACCTGGCTGATAAATTCCTGGATAAAATCGTTAGAAAATTATCGCCCGTTCAATTGTTTGCACTTCCCATCGATACGAAAATCCCAAATACCAAGATCCAATTTCCTCTTTCTACTTCTCTCGAAACCACCAATAAAGAAGTTTTTTTTAATGTGAAAGCAGGACGGATTAGCGGATTGGAAAAATATTCAGCTCCTCCGTTTATCGCTAATACAAATCCCCAGTGTTTGGAAGTTCATGCAGCCGGATGCATAGATATCGACAAAATGCTTCCAGAGCATAAAAAAGGGTATTACTTCTTACAAGAGGCCCATGAAGACGGATTTGATAATTGTGCGCACTGCATCGGGGACTCTAAACGCTGAAATATTTAAAATATTTGAATAATTGTTTTAACTATTAAGAAATTTTTGTTTTAAAATCACATATGGAAAGGTGGTATAAACCTTGTAAAAAGTTTTGCCTTCTCTTATAATAAAATTTCTTTATTTAAAATAAGAGGAATAATGACAGCTTCCGATATACACTCGATCGAATCTCTCGACACCGTTTCAATGGAACTTTCTTCCAGATGTAATCTGCGATGCAGAATGTGTTCCCACCATACCAATACCCGTCCTGTTATTTCCATGAGCCTGGATCAGTTCAAACTAATCATCGATAAATTGATGAAAACCAGGATACGAAATTTATTTCTAAATATGAGTGAACCGTTTATGAACAAATCCATCTTTATGATGATTTCATATGCAAAACGAAACGGATTTTCGGTATTCATCAGTACCAATGGTCAGTTGCTTACACCTACACATATGCAGAATATCATAAAGACAGGTGTGGAGGTATTAAAATTTTCAATAGAAGGGTATACTCCTGAGGTTTATAAACGCATCCGGGTTGGGGGAGATTTTGAAAACCTGGTTCGAAATGTCTACATGATGAAAGAGCTTCGTGATCAATCCGGGTCGCCTTTACGGATTCGGATTTCCACTATCATGATGAAAGAGAATGAAGATATTGTCGAATTCATTAAGTTCTGGGGGCCTTATTGTGATGAAATCGAATGCACAACCATTACCAATCATATCGGACTGGTGGATAATAAGAAGATTTCACTTTCCCCGGCATGGAAGAATAGGCGCTCTTGTCCGCAAATAAAACCTTACCGAGAAATAAATATACTGGCCAACGGTGATATGGTGATTTGTTGTATCGATTTTCATGGCCGTTGTATCCTGGGAAACCTCTTAACTCAAGAAATTGACGAAATCTGGAATTCACCTAAAATAACTGAAATCAGGCAGAAGGCTTATTCGGATGAAACACTGGATTTGGACCCCTGCCGGGAGTGTTTTATTGCGGATTATTCAAATATTTTCCAGGGGAATATTCAGCACATCGTGAATGTCATCCATGAAACGGTTAAAAACAATATGTGGGATACCCTGGAGCATATCAAATATATTGGGAATACCGGTGCTGCCTGTTCCAGATGCGGTAAACCGGTTCATATTTCATTTGCCGGATACTGCCTTTCCTGCATTGAAAATAAATAGAACTGATTCTTAATTTTTCCAATAACATATGAGCAAATATTTGTTTTATATTTTAGAGAATTACGACTCAAACCTCCGTACTGGAGAGTCTGTTGCCTTGACTTTAGATTCAAAAGGTGTTACGATTTTGTCTTTGGTGTTATGAATTGACTGTGATTAATGATTCCCCTGAATGGAAAACAATTAATTTGAAAGATTATACAAATTAGAAATAATTAATATAATTTTAAAAGTTTTTGAATTGAATATGAGGTAAGCGATGACGCAACGTATTTTAATAACAGGTGGCTCAGGTTTTTTAGGTATAAATCTTGTTCGATATTTATTGAAAAAAGGGGTGGAGGTTGTTTCAATTGATCTCGAGCCTTTCGATTATCCCGATGTTTCTGATAAGATTCATCATGTAATAGGAGATATACGCCATCCCGAAGAAGTCAGAAAGGTGATGGAAGGAGTCGATACTGTTGTTCATGCCGCTGCTGCATTGCCGTTGTATACACCGGAAGAAATATTTTCCACTGATGTATATGGTACTCAAGTTGTACTGGAAGAGGCAGTAAAAGCAGGGTGTAAACGGGTTATTCATATTTCAACTACAGCCGTATATGGAATTCCGGATCACCATCCACTTATAGAAAGCGATCCCATGATTGGAGTGGGACCTTATGGAAAAGCAAAAATCCAGGCGGAAGATAAGTGCCGTGAGTGGAGAGAAAAGGGATTAATCGTACCCATTATTCGTCCCAAATCGTTTATTGGACCTGAGAGGCTTGGGGTTTTCGCCATCTTTTATGAATGGGCACGCGACGGGCATCATTTCCCAATCCTTGGAAAAGGAAATAATCCGTATCAATATCTCGATGTAGAAGACCTTTGCGATGCCATCTGGTTATGTGCAACATTGCCGCCCGATCAAGCGAATGATACCTTTAATATCGGGGCAAAGGTTTTTGGAACTCCGCGAAGTGATTTTCAGGCAGTTTTGGATTATGCAGGGCATGGGAAGAAAATAAAATCTTTGCCGCAGGCGCCTGCGATTTTGGCTCTTCGAATTTTAGAATTTTTTAAACTTTCACCTATTTATAAATGGATATATGAAACAGCCGGGAAGGAATCGTTTGTTTCGATTGAAAAAGCCGAAAGTAAACTTGGGTATGCACCGAAGTATTCAAACCGTGATGCGTTGATACGTAATTATGAATGGTATCTTGCGAATGCGGGAACCTTTGAGAATAAAACCGGGTATACTCATCGTGTCCCCTGGAAGCAGGGTGCGCTTAAACTCGCCAAAAAGTTTTTTTAAAGGTACAATAATTTTCCAAATTTGTTTGATAGATTCCCGGGGAGGGTGTTCCGGCTCGGGTTGAAACCCTATTTAGATATCGAATCAATTAAAACAATGTCAATTATTCCAATGATGCTTTTTATTCGAGAGATAATTTCCTTTTAAAAAAAGGTGTTTCTCTACTCCTCAAGTCAATTTCTCAGGTAATATAACAAATTTTAAATTCTTAAGAATAAGGGAGAGGTTTACTTAAATTTTTCAAAGATTCAAGAATAAGTCAAACTATTATTATAAAGTCTTCTTGGGATGGGGTGGAACAAAATTTCCAGAATTTGGAACGAAATTTCTATTATAAAATTTAAGATTGAAACAATTTTTGAGAAAATTGGAACAGGATTTATTTACTGGTAAATTAGGATTGTTATAGAATGGGGCAGGCTGAGAGACAGACAATGATGACTTGACAAGATGGACTGTCTGAGGCTGAAAAAAGTGGAGGAAAAAATGAAAACCAAAAAAGTCAGAATGGCTTGCATAATGTTATGTATACTTCTTGTAAGCATACCTTGTTTGGGACGTAAAAAACCGAAGGGATATATCTATGTAGATAAACCGGAGGTATTTACAAGAGAACGGTTGATAAATGAAAGATTGGAAGAACGTTCCTGGTTGTATAAACAATTGAATAATTACGTTGATACAATTCAAGGGTATGCAGATATGAGGAGTTTTAAAGGACTTTTTGCCGGTATTCAGGCGGCTATCGATACGGTAAGCGGGTTGAATTCGAAGAGAGAACAGCAATTGGCAGATAAGGAACAGGAGATCAAGCTTGATAATATTTCGAAGCAAAAAGAGATTTCTGATTTGAATCATGAATTGGAAGTTATGAAACTGCGACAACAAATTAAGGAATTGAATGGAAATAATAGTACTTCCAGTACGACGACGTCGGGGAATACAAGCTCTCAATCCGGAGGAGCCAATCAAGGGGAGGAGGGTACTGAGAGTGAGGACTCTACTCCCGATTGGAAAACGAATTATGATAATCTAAGTAAAATAAATTATCCTAATCCGTCTGATATTGTTCAGTCACTAGCAAAATTAACAAGTGTAGAAACTCTTAAAGATCAGAAATCCTATCGGGATCAAGTAAGAGCAATGATGAGGGAAACAGAATTAGATGATGTGCATGAAATTAATGGAGCAACGATTTATACTATGAAATTTGATGTAACAATAGACTTACCGCAAACAAACACAAAAAATTCAGCAAAGTTAGAATTAGTAATTAATCCAAAAAAAATAGATTTTGATAAAGATAAGGAATTATATAAACGCTGGATTGCTAAATTTTATTATGAAGTAGAAAAACAAGCTATATCAATGCAAGGAAGATTGAACTCTGGGTTTTTATCTGAAAAAGAAATTCAATATATCAAAGAATACTATAGACAGGAAATGCCTGTTAGAATTATTTCAATAGACGGTAATATAACTGATAAAAACGAAGAAATAGAAAAAATAAAAAAGAAGCTTAATGGTAGTTATGTCATAAATAGTGTTGAAGAAGCACAAGCAAAATTAAATATTATTACGATAAAACTAAAGCAAGTAAACAAAAAATTGAAATCATTGATTGCCGAAAGCAAAATGGATCCGAAAAAAATTAAAACTAAGAAGGAAAATCTTGATCTTAATAAAAAAAATTTACAACATGATTTAGATATTTGTACTGAGCTTATATCAAATTATAAAGACTTGGAACAATTTAAAATGGCGAAAACGGAACTGATTAATTCAAAAATGAAAGCCGAAGAAGAAATTTATCTAAAAACAATGAAATTACCAAAAATTACCTTTAGTGAGAAAATTTTTAATAAATTCATTTATGATAAATATATTTCATTGGAAAATAAATATATTCTATTTAAAAAATCTGATACAGACTATTCCAACAGTATAAATAGTGATTTTGATCAGATTGCTCAGAATTCTATTTCCACTATATTAATTAACTTTCTAAAAGAAAAAATTAAAGTGTATGAATCAAATATCGGTAAAATTGATAAGGAAAAATACATTGAATTTTGTAAGCAGTTAGATAATTTAATATTGAAAATTGAATCCGAGATTAATAACGTTCAAAAAAGCATTGGAATCTTAAAAAAAGATTATAATAATAATATAAAAAATAAGAGTTATGATTTAAAAAAATTTCTTAAAAAATTTCAAGAATCAATTTCGTCATCTTCTAATATTTATTTTAATGATTCAGTTAAAAATAACGATTTTGAAAAATTAATTTCAAATATTATAGATGGAAGTAACATGGAACAAATTAGCTTTCCAGAGTATTTTACAAATATTACTTCAACAGATGTTATTAATTTAGATAAATTTAATAAAATTGAAAACATTATTTATAACTATGAATCATTTCTTATCAAACTAAAAGTTAATAAATTCTTTCTTAACTTTATAAAAGTGCTCCATGAATTGGAGCAGGAAGCAACATATGTATATGTTGTTGAACCAAAAGAGTATACCCAAAACCTCTCTGTTGTAGAAGCCAATGAAAAAATAACCAGTATGATGTTCACTTTGAATGCAATTTTTCAACCAGCAGGATTTAAAGGTAACTCATATTTAAATTATATAAAAAAGAACCAGGAAAAAATGCAAGGTATTTTAAGAAAACCCCTGGTTGTGGGTTACGCAGATAGTTATAATAAATTTGGGTGGTTATTGGGCCCAAGATTTCATCTTGATGGGGCCAAGAAGATAAAATATTCTTTCTCAAATGTTCAATACTCATTACAAACCTCTTTAGTTGTTCCTTGTTGGTATGAAGAGATTAGCATCACAAAAAAATGTAAATACGCTAATGAAGAGCTTATTGACATTGATATTAAGGACAGAAATCTAGAACATATAAGACTAAGTCCTGATATTTCTCTAATTACTTCTGCATTGTTGTGTAGAGAAGGAGTATATCGCCAACCACCAGAGATAGAACCCCATTTATATTCCATCAAGAGCGGTGAAGTAAATCTTGGGTTGCATATTTCGGGTAATCATTTGTGGAAAAATCCGGTAGTGTTTATTGGAAATCAAAAAACAGAGGATGTAAAAGTTATGCCGGATATGAAATCGATTTATGCGGTTTTTGATAAAAAATTCTCCCTACCCAAAGAGGATGAAAAGGAAGGAATTACGATGGATTTAACAGTAATCACCAGTGATGGAACCGATACACTCAAGGGTGGTGTAAAAATATTACCTCCTAATGTTGTAGAAGCGATTCCCCAGGAAAAACCCATAGTAAAGTTGTTGAGCCGTTATACTTATCTCGATGGTGATCTTAAGTTTATGGCTTCAGCTGAATTAATTCCGAAAAACAAGAAAATAAAACTCCAGGTTAGAAAGAAAAACGGCGATTCCTGGATTACTTGTACTGCTAAATATAAATGCCACGAGCCAAAAGATAAGTTTGTCGAAATTATTTTCTCAGAATTTGATGCATTCTCTGAGACTATGGAGATGAATGCGATATTGGAGATAACCAATACGGATTCGGAGAAAACGGAAATTTTCCCAATCGAAAACAGCTTCATTTATTTTAGCATTAAACAAAAATCTGAATTCAAATTAAAAGATACAACTTTAATAGAAATTCAAAAAGCTAAAGAGAGCTATACTCTTAATGGGGATATTGAAATAGAATTCGATAGTCCTGCTCTGTTTTGCAAAGCATATCCGGATATGACGAATATTTTGAACGGAAATCTATCCATTCAATTTATAACGGCAACCAGGGATGATCAAAATAAAAGAACCACTATAGAGTTAAAAAATTCAGATTTTTTCTATTTTAAAGAAACTGAAAAAGCACAAATTCGAATTGAAAAAGGTAAGATAAACTCAAATTCCTACAATGCATTTGATGCAATAGTAAAACTGATTAATCCAAGTGATCCAAACCCGAAGGATTTTTCTTTGAAGATATGTCTAAATGATAATGATTCAATCAATGTAAATGGCATTTTGAAATTGAAATTAATTAAATAAAATACTGTGAAGGTTTAAATGTATTAGAAGATTTTGTATAGCGGAGAAACCAAGGGTTTCTCCGCTGATTGTGAAAATGTGAATTATTATTGGGTTGAGAATGGATTTAGTCGTTTTTAATAAAAATTTCTAAAAGAATAACTATCCTCAGCTAGTTTAATAATGAGGAGAAAATAAAACCCTTACTTTCTATTCTATTAAACCGGATAGATTAAGGGAGGAGGAATGAATGAAACATAAAATCGGATTTTATGATTTTTTTAAGATGAGAAAGGAACATATGGTATTGTATTTAATGCTTTTTTCGTTTTGTTTTTTTCTGGTATTAACGGTTAATGTATTTCCCCAAGGGGAAAAAGATAGTACCATAAAACCCCAGGAGAGCCAGAATAAGATCGATGTAAAGCCAGATCAGTCAAATTCTGAAGAGAAAATTGAAAAATGTCCCCCAATTGCACCAAACCCTTTCACTTTTAGTAAAAATAACCGTTTGGTCCCTGATAGTACGATTACTGTTTTAATGGTTGATAAGGATAATGAAATCCAACTTAACTCGGTACACCTTCAATTGTTTGATAAAAATAATAAACCAATAAAAGATATATGCCTTAAGGCATATGCCAGTGGTACGGGAGCAGTTAATGAAGGGAATAAAGAGATAACCATTTACATTCCGGGTTGGGGTAAAGTATTAAAATCATTTTTCGATCCGAAATTTTTTGATGGGATATTCCTTTCCCATACTGCCGAATTAGTAATATTCTACAAAAAGACGGAAAAAAACGGAGAGATGGTTGGGAAATCATATGAGATGCAAAATAGTTTTCATATTGAAATCACAGAACCCAAATGGGCCTGGATTTGGGCTATTTTTGTAATCTTGCTTGCAATTCTGATAAGCATTTTGGTAAAATTGAGGCCGAAAAGCGAGATTAATGCCCCGTTGTGGCAATGCCCATTTTATTTTGCTATTACATCGAGAAATCGATATAGTCTTTCTCTTGCACAGGTTTTAATCTGGACATATGTGACTCTGTTCGGTATTGTTTTTGTGTTTGTAATGACTCAAAGATTTATGGCTATTTCCTCTCAAGTGCTTTTATTACTGGGTATCGGAGGTGCAACTTCCGCTTTAAATAAAATTCAAACTGCAAATCGTTTGCAAAATATTCCTATCCCATATCAGAATATTTTAAAAGAAGAAAAATTATCTCTTTTCGATTTATTTTCCAGTGACGGGGGACCGAATATTATTAAATTACAAATGTTTGTCTTTACCCTGGTAATAGCATTTGTGGTTTTTTTGGAAATTGCAAATAATTATGAGTTTCCTGATCTTTCTGATAATTTGGTAATGTTAATGGGAGTAAGCAGTGCGGTGTTTTTGGGTAATAACCTGGCTCAATCGGTTAAAAAAGAAGATATAGATAAGAAAATTACCGAAATTAATAAATATTTGGAAGAGAAAAATGAGACGGAATCTTCACTCGAAAGGATAATTAAATCAGATAAGAAAGCTGAAATTTTGCTAAAGGAATTAAAAGTTCTGGCTGATTCCTATTTAGGTTAAAATTAAATTTTATATTTAATTTGGAATGTGTTACGGGGAAAGCCCTGAAAGTTATAATAAGGTGTTTGAGTAAAAAATCCGCCGGTAATTTTTTATTTACCGGCGGATTGCTTATTCTAATATGATGCCTTTTGCTATAGTTCACTTTTCCTATCCATTCTTTTACCGAATAGACTGAACAAAATGGCAATAAATGAATGAAGGAGCACTATGGTGTAACCGGTGGGGAAATCAAAACGATACGAAACCAAAATGGCTAACAAGTTAATTACTAACCCAATACCCCATGCATAGATTAAAGGATTTTTCTTTGGGATTTTGATTGCAATAAACGCTGGTCCAATGAGTAATGCAAATACTACAAACACTCCGGCTAAACGCACGGAACTGGTTACAGTAAATGCAAATACAGTAAAGAATAATAATTCTTTTATGTTACCGTGGGTTTTCTTTTGGATCAAAAGAAGTACAAAACCAAGGAAAAGATATAAAACAGCAGTTCGTAGTATTTCGGAAACGGGTATAAGAAGAATATCGGCTGCAAGAAGTGAATTGAATTCTTCCATTCCATGTGGGGATTTTGACAACAGAATAAATACGGCTGAAATTCCAAATGCATATAATAAACCGATAAATGCTTCAAGGTGTTTTTCCTTACGGGCAGCAAGGGCGCTAATAAGAGCCCCGACTAATGCAAATGCGAGTGAGATGGGATAAATAAACCGGTCTTCAAATAGAAATATAGCTGTGGCTGCACCTAATGCGGCCATCTGTCCTATGGCAAGATCGGTAAATATTATCCCCCGCCGGATTATTTCCATTCCGAAATAAGAATGAATTCCAAGCAAAACCAATGAAAGCAAAAACGCAGATATCAATATATCGGTCATTTTTGGGTTAACCTCTTTACGATTTCATCAAATAATGAAAAGATATCGACGGCCTCTTTTACTGCGCCAATATCATGAGGAATAATCACTATTGGTATACCGGTTTTTTCTTTAAGAAATTTTGCTCCCTGGCTGCTATGATACACATCCTGTATTATCAATTCAACATGCTGTTGTTTTATCACATAAATCAAACCGGCCAAATGTCTTGCGGAAGGAGGAATTCCGGGAAGAGGTTCAATTTCGCTTGCAGATTGGATTCCGAATCGATGCAAAAAATAACTGTAAAGTTTATGATACGGAATCACATACTTTCCTTTCAAACCTTGTAATCGTGTTTCCCATTCATTGGTTTTTAACTGCCATTTTTGCTTGAATGCCTCATAGTTTTTTTGATAATCGATTTCTCTTGCTTTATCCAACTGGGATAATTTATCTTTAATGGCAGAAGCAAAAATTAGAATATTGGCTGGATCAAGATGAATATGGGGGTTTCCTTCAGGGTGAACATCTCCTTGAGCTCGGGAGATTTCACGGTTGACTTCCAATGGGGTAATGAAATCCATTAGGCTCATAAATCCATTACTACCTGGTATAATTTGGGGATTATTGGCTTGCTGTAATACAGGGGGAAGCCATCCGATTTCCAATTGTCCGCCATTAATAACGACCAGCTTTGCGCTTCGTAATTTTGCAATAAATGAAGGTCTGGGGGTAATGGTGTGAGGGTCCATATCGCCGGAAGCAAGTGAGGTTACCTTAATGTTTTCTCCTCCGATCTTTTGTAATATATCTGCAATGTAAGGATATGTGGCAACTACATTTATCTTTTCAGCTCCTGCGAGATTAAAGCTAACCACCAGGAACATTACGATTAATATTAATTTAAATTTCATGTGAGTTCTCCTTTAATAGTGAGTTGAATGAAGACATTTTAAAAGGCATGTGCTCCATGTGCACCGATAGCGAGATTAAATTGCATACTGAACCCGTGGTAATTTTGGCGTTGCCCATCTAAGTACGATGCATTGTCTATTGTATATTGAATGCGTATGCGTGAAAATTCGGTGGGGTTGTAATCCAACATAAAACTATAACGGTTTAGTTTTTCGGGATTAATATTCTCGAAAGATTCAATGTACTCTCTATTTCTGCATAAAAAATCCCAGTTGGCTCCGATTCTCCAAAAACGTTGAAACCGGTATACCAATTGCGCATATCCACCGGATTGTTTTCTGTAGAATGAAATGGGGGTGACGACATTCCCAGGGATATCTTCTAAAATATTAGTAGAATCGTAACGGGTTCCATTCATCTTTCTATGGAGATATTCTGCCTGAAATACTATGTAACGGTATGAATCGATGATATACCGGGTAGTGAAATCGATGCCGAAAATTCTTGTATTTCCTGCATTAAAAGAAGTGATCTCTTGATTTTCGGAAGCTTCGGACCGGTATTTCCCTACTACGCAGGAAACGCCTGCGAGTATTACCCAATTTTGGATATCGATGGATGTTTTGCCGAAAAAAGTCCAGGCATTGGGTAATGGAGTGCTTTTAATTTTTAATTCATCTTGTGTTTCAATATCGATCAAATCAAATCCATGGGTTCCAAAACTGGATTCATTTTCACCCTGGAGAGATTCTACACCAAAAGACAAAAAGAAAGGCGTGGGTGCGACCCATTTCAATTGAACTCCTAATTCTTGAAAACCTTCTTCACCGAATAAAGCACGGTATATTAGAGGGGCATCTGAAAAATTCCACGAATGGGCATGCTGTTCATTGATTCTTCCGAATCCGCTTTTAAATTTTCCGAATTTGGCTTTAAATCCAAATGGAAGCCGGCGGGTGGATGCATAAGCCTCCTCAACTTCAAATTCTTCTTGGGAAATATGAAATACAGCTAACAAATCAAAGTATGGATCGACAGAGGATGATAAAACAAGCTCTCCGTAGTTAAAATTGAATCCTTTTTTCTCATTACCATGAGGTTGAATGGAACCGATTCCAGGTATTTCGAGTGCTTCATATATTTCATTTTCTATATTTCGGTTTACATAAGAAAAATCAAGAATAAAAGATATCCCAGGCATGAATTTGGTCTGGGAAAATGGATCATTAGCGGGTGATTTTGTTTCACCCCGAATATATCCTGTATTTGATAAAATAAATAACGATAAAATAATTATTAAAAATGCGGTTTTATTTTCGATCATAATTTTCTCCTTTTTAAACGGATACCTTATCCGTTTTTATCACATTGGAACAGAATTAGTAATGATTGGATTTTAATCCCAAAATGGGATTATCGATGTGAAAAAGGAGGGGCCCGGATTTCACGGGAAAGTGACACTATCTGACTTTTAAATTTTATATTGAGTAAGCAACAGTTAAAAAGAATAAGAAATAAAATTAGAAAAAGAACGGGACCGGTAGCGGGTAGTGAATTTGAATTGAGTAATAAAATATGAACGG
>JAKAGC010000708.1 GCA_021817755.1 Acidobacteriota bacterium
ATGGGAGGAAGCTGGAAAAAGCATCGAGCAACTTCAATTCTATCCTGGCTTATAACGACTGCTCCATCATGAAGTGGAGACCCGGGTGTAAAAATTGTCAATAATAAATCTTTATTTACGATTGCATCGATTTTTACTGGTTTATTAACATATTTCTTAACTTTGATTTCACGTTCTATTGCGATAATGGCTCCAATCCTGGACAGGGATAATGCTATAACAGTATTTAGTATCTCCTCTTTAACTTCCAATTGAGTTTGTTTACTGTAACGGGTAGGTAGTTTTCCTCCTATTTTAGTAAGGAATTCCCTTAATTCATTCTGGAATAAAACAATTATGGCAATAATCAAATAGGTGAGAAGTTTATTCATTATGAAAGAAAATGCTGTCAATTTCAATAATGCGGTGAAAAAACCGAGAAGACCGATTGATAACAAGCCGATAGCCATCTGGTAGGAACGGGTATCTTTTATTAATAATAAGACATAATAAAAGATTAAAAAGAGTAAAAATATATCGATGATATCGGTCCACGTAAATCGAGAAAACGCATTAAAAAAGAAATCGATAATCATTTATTTGTTTTCACCTATTAAACACTTTCGTCCACAGAAAATTTTCTGTCTGAGGTCTCGCTTTCTTCGCTTTTATCCTGTTCGTTGGATTCGTTTTCTTCTGTTTTATTATCTTTTTTGTCGCCGTTTACGGGTAACAGTTCGATACCCTGGATAATATCTTCGATATCTTTTGCAGCTAAGCACTCGCGTTCAAGTAGATAGAAAGCAATTTTTTCGAGTTTTTCTTTATTATCCATGACGATCTGTTTGGTTCGTTCGTAGGCAGTATGGATAATTTTTGAGATTTCCTCATCTATTTTCCTTGCGGTTTCATCGGAGTATTCGTGTCTGTACATCAATTCTTTTCCAAGGAAAAGCATATCATCTTTCTGGGCAAGGCGAAGAGGGCCTAATGAAGACATACCCCATTCGCATACCATCTGGCGTGCGATAGCAGTGGCGCGATCAAAATCGTTACCTGCACCGGTGGTAATGGTATCAAGAAATACTTCTTCTGCAATTCGTCCGGCGAGTAAAACGCAAAGTTGTGCTTCGAGGTAATTTTTGGAATAGGTATATTTATCTGTGAGAGGTAATTGTTGCGTAACACCTAAAGCCATACCACGAGGGATAATAGATACTTTATGAATAGGATCGGCTTCTTTCTCCAGGGCAGCGATTAAGGCGTGGCCGGCTTCATGGTAAGCAGTAATCTTTTTCTCCTGGTCGGTAATTATCATACTGCGGCGTTCTGCACCCATTAAAACTTTATCTTTGGCGAATTCAAAATCTTTCATTTCAATGGATTTTTTGTTTTTTCGGGATGCATATAATGCGGCTTCGTTTACCATATTGGCAATATCTGCACCAGTAAATCCTGGTGTAGAACGTGCGAGTACTTTGAGGTCCACACTTTTTGAGAGAGGAACTTTTGCGGTATGTACTTTAAAAATATCTTCTCTGCCTTTTACATCAGGGGTAGGAACAATAATCCGTCGATCGAAACGTCCGGGTCTCAGTAAGGCTGTATCTAAAATGTCAGGACGGTTAGTTGCAGCGATTACAATAATTCCGACATTGGGAGCAAATCCATCCATTTCTACGAGTAGAGCATTGAGGGTTTGTTCGCGTTCATCATGCCCACCGCCTAAACCAGCGCCTCTTTGTCTTCCAACTGCATCAATTTCATCGATAAATACTAGACAAGGAGAGTGTTTTTTTCCTTCTTCGAATAAATCGCGAACCCGTGATGCTCCGACACCGACGAAAAGTTCTACAAAATCGGATCCGGAGATCAAGAAAAAGGGTACTTTGGCTTCGCCTGCAATGGCACGTGCAAGAAGGGTTTTTCCAGTTCCGGGGGGGCCGACAAGCAATACGCCTTTGGGAATGCGACCTCCGAGTCGCTGGAATTTTTTTGGTTCTTTTAAAAATTCGATTATTTCCTGTAATTCATCTTTTGCTTCATCTATTCCAGCCACATCTTTGAATGTGACTTTTTCCCGTTCACCCGTGAATAAACGGGCACGACTTTTTCCAAAGGAAAAAGCGCGTCCTCCACCTTGTTGTCTTATGATAAAAACCCAGAAAACTCCGAGTAATATCATTATGGGTACCCAGGTTAACAAGAGGGAAATCCACTCGTTTTTATTTAATTCTTCCACTTCGATATTGACATTTTTTGATCTGAGGATTTTAATTAAATCCGCATATCCGATGGGAATTACTGTTTTATACTTGATGGGACCTTGTGCATCTTTAATGAATAATTTTCCTTCAATAACATTTGAAGATATTTTTGCTGTATCGACTTCACCATTTTCAACTTTCTGCATGAACTGGGAAAAGGTGAATTCATTCTCTTTAACTCCTAATTTATCGAGTCTGTAAAATAAGAAGATGATTATTGCTATGGAAAAGAGCCAGAAAATCATCCCCTTCGGAGCCTTTTGGTTTATATTTGAGTCATTCATATTCTTCATTTGCTTCATTTTCTTCCTCTTTTTAGATTCTCTTATATTATTATACCACAAAAATACCCGGCAAGAAAACCAATTTCATATTTTGCTTTTTTTTCACCGCGCTATATCTTATCACATCACAGATTTTATGGTATAATTTCCATATGAAAAACTATATAAAAAAGACCATAATAATCGTACCGGTTGTGTTAATCTTAGTGATTTTAGCTTTTTTTCTTACGCATGGAAAGAAATCCGTTGACATCGAGCAGGTGAATAAAACTATTTCGTTGGCTAAAGCGAGCCTGGAGGCGAAGAATCATTTTTCGGATTTCAATTATGATGCGAAGATTGAAGAATTGGCTTATGGGGTTCATGATCCTCGCCTGGATTCTTCCGATGGGGATAGAATGATAAAATCGTTGCGTGAAGGTAAACTGGAAAATATCCAGGTGTTTTTCGAGATAATGAGGAAGAAGGATAT
>JAKAGC010000044.1 GCA_021817755.1 Acidobacteriota bacterium
AGAAGGTATAAAAGCCATGCTGAACGATGGGTATCGGATATTTGTTGAAGTAAGTCCCCATCCCGTTCTCACAAGGGAAATACAGGAAATACTCGATGCGGCTGGGGTAAAAGATGGATTCGTATTTGGTACCCTTAAACGGGATGAAAACGAAAAGCAAATGCTTTCCGAATCCATGGAGCTTATTTCAAAAGCACGTAACTCCACTCCAACCCAGAACGAAATTCAATCCTTTTCCCGGCAGACAAACCCGCTTATTGGCAAGGGAAAGGAATTTATTATTGAAACCATCAGACAATCCATCCGTGAGATATTACCCGGGAAAGATCTTCCATTACATGATCTATACCTGGGATTTTTTGAAATGGGATTCGATTCCATTAAAGCCCTTGCGTTTAAAGACTTGTTATCACGAAAATTGGAATTACCGCTTCCTGTGACATTGGTTTTCGACCATCCCGATATTTACTCGATTACCGAATATATAATGGCAGGATTAAACAGTCAGAATGAAGACAACAAGTCCGATATAACTCATCCCGGGATTAATGGGAACAAAGAACCTATTGCCATTATCGGGATGGCGTGCCGGTTCCCCGGAGGTGCCAATAATCCGGACGCATTCTGGGAATTACTTAAAAATGGTAAACATACGGTTTCGGATATTCCCTCGGATAGATGGGATGGAGAAGCGTTTTATTCGAAAGAAATCACACCGGGTAAATCCAATACAAAGCGTGGGAATTTTTTATCAGGAGTAGATATTACTGCTTTTGATGCCGGATTTTTTAAAATATCTCCAAAAGAAGCCAAATCCATGGACCCTCAACAAAGGCTACTTCTGGAATTAACGGTAGAAGCCCTGGAAAATGCCGCTATTCCTATTTTAAGCATTAGAGGAAAAGATGTAGGTGTGTTTATCGGGATATGTGGTGATGATTATAAAAAATCCCATCTTCATTCGCCCGATTTGCAAACCATAGATGCCTATTCTGCAACCGGTTCGATGCAAGGACCGGCAGCAGGTAGGATCTCTTACTTCTTCGGTTTGAGAGGTCCCGCCATGTCGGTCGATACCGCCTGTTCATCCTCTCTTACAGCCCTTCATTATTCCATCCAATCGCTTCGCTCCGGGGAATGCAATACCGCTATTATCGGTGGAGTCAATTGCATGCTCTCTCCCAATATGTATGTGTATTTAACACAGTTAAATTCTTTGTCCAATGACGGTATATGTAAAACTTTCGACGACAGCGCCGACGGATTTGGACGCGGCGAAGGCTCCGGAATTCTGATATTGAAGAGATTATCCGAAGCCCTAAAAAACAATGATAAAATTTTGGCCGTTATAAAAGGTTCTGCTGTAAATCATGATGGCGCCAGTGCCGGTTTTACCGCTCCAAATGGAACAGCACAACAGGAAGTAATTCAAAAAGCTCTATCAGATGCAGGAGTTCATCCGGCAGAAATCGATTATATCGAAACTCACGGCGCAGCTACCCCTCTCGGAGACCCCATTGAAATACAGGCCATTGCCGAGGTATACGGCAAAGCCAGAAATATGGAGAATCCTATCCTGGTAGGTGCAGTAAAAACAAATATCGGACATGTTGAAGGCGCTTCCGGGATGGCAGGTATGATTAAAACGGTTTTATCCATGCAAAACAGCTATATTCCGCCTCACCTCCATGTTTCCGTTCCTAACCGCAAAATAGACTGGGAACATATCCCGGTAAAAATAAATACCGGATTGACCCCATGGAAATTTGGAGAAAAACCCATGAGAGCAGGTGTAAGCGGGTTTGGATTTAGTGGAACCAATGCCCATATTATTGTCGAAGAATCTCCCTTCGAAACCGAACCATCATCACCTCACCCACAAACCTGCCCTGCCCATATCCTTAATATATCTGCCAGAACACCTCTTGCGCTAAAAGCACTGGCCTCCAATTACATCGATTTCTTTTCCAAAAATTCCGATCAAGACCCGGACGATATCTGTTATACTGCTGCAACCGGTCGCTCTCATTTCGATTCAAGACTCTCAGTTGTAGGAAAAAATACCGGTCAATTACAAAAAAAACTGAACCTTTTTCTTTCCGGTGTAATGAATAATCTCGGTCCTGCATCCGATAAAAAAGGATTGAATAAGAAAATAGCCTTCCTGTTTACAGGGCAAGGATCACAATATATCGGAATAGGCAAAGAATTGTATGAAACAGAACCTGTGTTTAAATCCGAATTGGAAGCTTGCGATCAACTTTTTCAGCAATATATCGATACTTCCATTATTCATATTCTGTATTCCGAATCTGCTACAGAAGAATTCATGGAAAATGCAATATACGCTCAGCCCGTTATTTTTGCTGCCGAATACGCTCTATGTCAATTATGGCGATCATGGGGGATCGAACCTTCACTTGTCATCGGCCACAGTATCGGTGAGTATACTGCTGCCTGTATTGCCGGTGTATTTTCTCTCGAAGATGCAATCAAATTGGTCTCCATCAGAGGGCAATTAATGCAAGCCGTAACGGAATCCGGTTTTATGGCAGGCGTTTTAACCACTGAAGAAAAAGCACGATCATTTATTGAGGGTTTTGAAAATGATGTTTCCATTGCGGCTGTCAACGCCCCGGAAAATGTAACTCTATCCGGCAGGAAAGAATCTCTCGAAAAAGTACTGACCCGGGTCAAACAGGAAAAGATTTTTATCGAAAATCTCCATATCACTCATGCATTTCATTCCATTGTTATGGAACCTTATGTGGATACATTCCTCCAAAAGATTAAAGAAATCACTTTCTCAACTCCCAAATTGCATTTCATCTCTACCGTTACCGGAAGCACAGCCGGTGCAGATTTATGTAATCCCCAATACTGGGCCAATCATTTTAGCCGGACAGTACGCTATAATGACAGTATTAAAGCTGCACACCGGGAGGGATATCAATTATTTATCGAAATCGGAGGAACCGCTACCCTGACAGGATTAGCAGCTCAATCTCTACAGGGTGAGGATGTTCAACTTATCCCATCCCTCAGAAAAGGCAGGAATTCCTACGAACACATTTTAGCCGGTTTGTCCCAATTGTATATGCTCAATATCGATATCAACTGGGAAACATTTTATAAATCCTTTAACCGGACAAAAGTCATGCTTCCTAATTATCCCTTTCAACGGGAAAAATACTGGATGCATAATATTCACTCCGTCACGATTGCAGAAAAAAAACAAATATTAAACGAAAATATAGTAATAGAGGAAAATACAAAAATGGAAAAGATTCTGAATGAATTAAAAGAAATGGTCCGGGCTATCTCCGATTTACAAAACGATGAACTCCATCCCGATGCCGAATTAATCGCATTGGGTCTCGATTCATTGATGTTAACCGAATTGCGCAGAAAGATCACCGGACAATATGGGATCGAAATTTCCCTGAATGAATTCTTTATGGAATTAACAACATTGAACAAGATTGCCGAATGTATCCGGGAACGGTCTATACCTGTTGAAACTATTCAATTAAAACCAACTCCTGTTGAAAATGTACCGCTTCCTACTCCTCAGCATGAACAGATACCGCTTATGCATACAGCTATTAAACAGGAACCCGTTAGACCAAAATATGAATTCAACCCTTCCGGTAATATTCCAGTTTCTGCCTTAGAGCGCATTTTTTCTCAACAAATGGATACACTCAAAGAGCATTCCCAGCGAATTTCCGATCTGGCTTCCAGGCAATTGGATTCCCTTAAGAACATGCCTTTTGCTTTACCTGGAATTCCCAATCCTGTTGTATCGGTTCCCACTGTACAGTCTACACAGCCCACGAATTTAACTCCAACAATGACTCCTCAGGTAACACCTGTTCCACATAAACCTTTCGATGCTGCCATCCCTGCTACCAAACCCGCAGCCAAACCCCTTAATTTTTCAGCTAATGCCGACCTCAGAAAGCGTGGACTTACTCCAAAGCAGCAAGTTCACCTGGAAGCACTTATCCAACGTTACACCAAACGGACAAATACGTCAAAAGAAGAGACCCGGAAATACCGTAAAGTCCTGGCAGATAGTAAAGCAACTGTTGGATTTAATATTTCCACCAAAGAAATGCTATACCCCCTCATCGGTAAGCGCGCTGAAAAAGCCCGTATCTGGGATATCGACGGTAATGAGTATATCGATGTTACAATGGGATTTGGCGTTTACCTTTTCGGTCATCATCCCGAATTCCTGAAAAAAGCATTTCAAGAACAACCCGAGTATCCAACGGAATTAGGGCCACGCTCCTATGTGACAGGTGAAGCCGCTACCCTGATTTCCAAATTTACCGGCATGGAACGTGTCACCTTCGCCAATACCGGTACAGAAGCAGTAATGACTGCTATTCGTTTGGCCCGCGCATCAACCGGTCGCTCCAAAATCGCCATATTCACCCGCTCTTACCACGGACACTCCGACGGGACACTCGCTGTCTCTTCCATCAGAAACGGACAACTCTTCTCTGAACCCGTATCCCCCGGAATTCCTAAAAGCGTGACAGATGAAATAATCGTCCTGGAATACCTCGATCCCCACTCGCTGGATTATATTCGCCAGCATGGATCACAATTGGCAGCCGTACTTCTCGAACCCGTTCAAAGCAGGTATCCCAATGTAAAACCCCTTGAATTCCTTCAAGAAGTAAGACGGATTACAACCAATTCGGGAACCCTATTAATCTTCGATGAAATGATTACCGGTTTCCGCGTTCATCCCGGCGGTGCCCAGGCCCATTTTAATGTGAAAGCCGATATATGTGCTTATGGAAAAATTGTCGGTGGTGGTCTTCCAATAGGCGTAATTGCCGGAAGCGCTCAATACATGGATCATATCGATGGTGGATTCTGGGATTACGGTGACAGTTCTTATCCTGCCGTGGAAAGAACTTTCTTCGGGGGCACATTCTGTCAAAATCATGAAGCGATGCTGTCTGCTTACTCAGTTCTCAATTATCTCGATCAACAAGGTCCCGAACTACAACACCAACTAAACTTAAAAACAAAGAAATTTGCAGATACATTAAATGCCTATTTTGAAGAAAATGATATCTCCATCCGGGTACACTATTTCTCTTCCATTTTCCGTTTTGAAATCCAGGGAGGTATGGATTTGTTTTATTTCCATATGCTGGAAAAAGGTGTGTATATCTGGGAATGGCGGGGATGTTTCCTCTCTACTGCCCATACCGAAGAAGATTTGAATCACATTATACAGGCTGCCAAAGAATCCGTTGCCGAACTGGAAGAAGGTGGATTTTCTCTCAGAAGTAAACGGAACTAAATGGCTTTATTCGTCTCAAATCGCCTTCCGAATGCACTATACCAATATAGTACTACACAATGAATAGAAATAAATTAGGAAAATGAAAATGGAAGAAATTTTAAATGAACTGAAAACAATGGTTCGGGCCGTTTCCGATTTGCATCAAGATGAGCTTCATAATGATATTGAATTAATCGCAATGGGCCTCGATTCATTGATGTTGACCGAATTACGCAGAAAGATCACCGGACAATATCAAATTGAAATCTCCTTGAATGAATTCTTCATGGAATTAACCACATTAACTAAAATTGCCGGTTTCATTAAAGAACAAATTCATCCAGGAAGAAACATTCTTGAGGAAAACCCGGTCGAAGAGTCCCCGCTTATAAATTTCTCGCATAATGAGATAAAACTCCTACTCCCTCCTCAACCTGAGTATATTCCTTCCTTTCCTGATGATGAACAGGAATCTTCAATCGAGCGTATTTTAACTCATCAATTGTCTGCGATGAAAGATCATACCCAGCGAATATATGATATCGCCTTGCAACAATTGGAATCGTTTCAACATTTTCATTTTCCCACAGACTTTCTTAACACTCCTTCGATTTCAATTCCCGATTATTCTCCTGCCCATGCCTCATCTTCCGAGTTTGCAACTCACCAATCCATGCCCACCTCTCATTTTTCTCCATCCGCTTCAAATTCTGAGATAAAATCAATACCCAAGCCTCTTAATTTCTCCCCGACTCCAAACCTCAGAAAAAGAGAATTCACCCCCGTACAACAAGCTCACCTGGACCAACTCATTAAGCGTTATACGACAAAGACACAAACCTCCAAATCAATGGCTCAAAAATACCGAAAAGTACTGGCTGATAGTAAAAGTGCTGCAAGTTTCAGTTTGGATACAAAAGAAATGATATACCCTATCGTTGGTAAGAATGCCTCAGGAGCCCGCATCCGGGACATTGACGGGAACGAATATGTCGATGTAACCATGGGATTCGGTGTTTATCTTTTCGGGCACCATCCCGAATTTATAGAAAAAGTGCTACGTGAACAACCTGAAGATATCACCCAATTGGGCCCCCGTTCTTACTTAACCGGTAAAGCAGCTTCGCTCATCTCCAAATTCACCGGCATGGAGCGCATCACTTTTGCCAACACCGGAACTGAAGCCGTAATGACTGCCATTCGATTGGCACGTGCTGCTACAGGACGAACCAAAATTGCCATTTTTACCCGTTCTTACCACGGCCACTCAGATGCATCTCTTATTATTTCATCCATAAGGAACGAACAAATCGTTTCCGAACCCATGTCCCCCGGAATTCCAAGGAGTGTCGTCGATGAGACCATTGTATTCGATTACCTGGCTCCCAATACTCTCGATATCCTTCGTAAATATGCCCCGCAACTAGCTGCAGTATTGGTTGAACCCATCCAAAGCCGTTTCCCTGGCGTTAATCCCGGAGAATTTCTCCGTGAATTAAGACAAATCACGAGTAACTCCGGGGCCCTACTTATATTCGATGAAATGATTACCGGGTTCCGTATTCATCCCGGCGGAACACAAGCCTACTTTAACGTGGACGCCGATATTTGTGTGTTCGGAAAAGTAGTCGGTGGAGGATTTCCCATTGGAGTTATTGCCGGAAAAGCAAAATACATGGATCATATCGATGGAGGAGATTGGGATTATGGCGATGGTACTTACCCTGCCATCGAAAGAACCTTCTTCGGTGGTACGTTCTGCCAGAACCACAGAGCCATGTTATCCGTTTGCACTGTCCTCGAATACCTCGAACAACAAGGTCCCGAACTCCAACTCCAATTAAACCAAAAAACAAAAAAATTCGCAGATACTCTTAATACTTATTTTGAAGAAAATAATATCGCCATCCGGGTTAACTATTTTGCTTCCATTTTTCGTTTTGAAATCCAAAGCGGTTTGGATTTGTTTTATTATCATATGCTGGAAAAAGGCGTCTATATCTGGGAATGGCGCGGCTGTTTTCTTTCAACAGCACACACCGAAGAAGACTTAAATCATATCATTCAGGCTGTAAAAGAAACCGTTTCCGAACTCGAAAAAGGCGGCTTTTCTCTTAAAGGAAAATCAAACAATAAGCACACGGTTTCTTATTCGGAATCCCCGGTGACTATAAGCTCTAACGGCTCCAATTATTACCCCATGTCTTCCGTACAAAAAAGAATGTTTGTTCTATCCCGTACAAAAGATGGCGACCGCGCTTATCACATCCCCATTGCCCTCCTCATCGACGGACCCGTCAATATTCAAAAATTTCAATCCGTCATCGAACAAATCATCCAAAGACACGAAATCCTCCGAACCGGATTTGAGCTAAAAGATGATATCTTCGTCCAGCATATTTATCCCCCCCATGAAATAAAGTTCTCCATCCGCCACACAAAAATCCCTGAAACCGGTATAGATGCGCTAATCGAAGAAACCATGCAACATTTCGATTTATCCGCACCTCCCCTATTAAAAGCCGTTATTGGCGAAATTTCTCCTAACCGTTTCATCTTTATTACCAACTTCCATCATATCGTAATCGATGGTTTATCTTCCAATACGTTCACACAGGAATTCTTAAGCCTATACAACGGAAATCCACTTCCCACTCTAAAAAAACAATACAAAGACTATGTCCGCGGAGAAGAAGAATACCTTGTATCCGCTCAGTTTAAAGCCCATGAAAAATACTGGATATCCCAGTTAAGTGGGGAAATTCCAGCGCTGGATTTACCTACTGATTTTCCAAGACCACGGGTAATGGATTTCTACGGAGATGTGATACGCTTTAAAATCCAACCCGGCACAACCACAAGGATTAAAGCACTGGCACGTAAAACAGCCAGTAGTTTAAATATGTTTCTACTGGCCATTTTTGATGTTCTTCTCTTCAAACTAACCGGCCAGGAAGATATGAATATCGGTATCCCCGCCAGTGTCAGATGGGACGAAGACTACAACGGAACCATCGGTATGTGTACCAATACATTAATCATTCGGAATCAACCCACCCCCGATAAATTGTTTACTCAATTCTTGAAAGAAGTTAAAACAACATGTTTACAAGCGTACTCCCACCAGGAATTCCCTTACGAGCAATTAATCGGAAAAGTTGAAAGTAAACGGGATATCAGTCATAATCCCTTTATTGATGTCATGTTTATTTATGAGAATGGCAACGGACGTATTTACGATATACCCGGGCTCAATATCTCCGATTACGAAGTGAACCTGGGCGCTTCCCCCTTCGACTTATCCATTGAAATCATCGAAGAACGTGGATATTTAAAAGTTGCTCTTAATTACAGGATCAAACTATTCCACTCCGAAACTATAAAAAGATGGGGGAATTATTTTGAAAGCCTAATCGGTACTATCCTGGAAAACCCCGATTCCCCCCTGCAAGACCTTGAAATCTTAACTAATGCTGAAAAAACCCGTTTAATAGAAGAATTTAATAACACCTCCATGCCATTTCCCCAGGATAAAACCCTCTGTGAACTATTCGAAGAACAAGT
Source organism: Acidobacteriota bacterium (assembly GCA_021817755.1). Taxonomy (GTDB): domain Bacteria; phylum Acidobacteriota; class Aminicenantia; order UBA2199; family UBA2199; genus JAKAGC01. Next base: position 8,876 of record JAKAGC010000044.1, read on the forward strand.
TGCCCGGACACCTGACAGGACCGCTCTTATAGGCGCTCATTATCTTCCCGATTCACAATTAGACAAAAATAACGATATTGTACATATAACTTACAGACAACTCGACCAATTATCCGATTTCCTCGCTCATGATTTACGCATAAAAGGTGTTCTCCCTGATACCATCGTGGCAGTCATGGCCGAACGCTACATAGAAACCATAATCCGGATATTAGCCATATTAAAAGCCGGCGGTGCCTATCTCCCCATCGATCCCTCCTATCCCCAGCACAGGATTGACTATATGCTGAACGACACCGGCGCTAAATTAATCTTAACTCCCGATTTCTTTGACCACAACGCTCTCCCTTCATCAATAAATACCATTTCCAATGTTTCCGGTATTTCCAAAACAATCCTACCTCCTGTTGCACAACCCCACCACCTTGCCAATGTCATTTATACATCAGGTTCCACCGGGAAACCAAAAGGCGTTCTGGTCGAACATACTTCCATTGTCAACCTTGTCTGTTATCAGAAACAATATTTTTCTTTTCAATTATCCGATCGCATTTTACAATTTTCCACCCTTTGCTTCGATGCCTCAGTCGAACAGATTTTTACAACATTTTCCAGTGGGGCTGTCCTTGTACTTGTTGATAAAACAACGCTCCTGGACAAAGAAAAATTCGAGAAATACTTGATTCGTCAGGGGATTACCCACCTTCATGCTGTCCCGTTTTTTCTCGATCAATTGAATCATGAAGCCGGATATAGTTTAAAACGCATTGTCTCCGGCGGAGATATTTGTCCCAAAAGCCTTGCGAAGAAATGGCATAAACGCTGTACATTTTACAATGAATATGGACCCACCGAGACCACCGTTACCTCCGTTGAAATCCGCATCGATGAAATAGATGATACATTAACCCCTCTTCCCATAGGAAAACCCCTTGGAAACACCCTGGTTTATTTGCTCGATAACCGGATGAAATGTGTACCCACAGGAGTTGCAGGTGAAATGTTTATCGGAGGCGCTTGCGTTGCACGCGGATATTTAAACCTCCCTGCGCTTACAGCCGAGAGATTTATTACAATTTCCAAAGAAACACTATTGATTCAAACCCCTTCTCCCGAAAACGCACCTACTTTTTACAAGACCGGTGATATGGCCCGATGGCTTCCGAACGGCAATATCGAATTCCTGGGAAGAAGAGATCACCAGGTCAAAATCAGAGGGTTCAGGATAGAACTGGGCGAAATTGAAACCCGGTTACTCGAACAACCCGAAATTAAAAACGCGGTCGTTATAGATAAGGAGATCAAAAACGATAAATACGTGTGTGCCTATCTAACGGCTATTGTACCGGAAACTAATTTCTCCGAGTATGTAAAACAACTGAAGAAGACTCTTTCCCGTTCTTTACCCGAATACATGATTCCTGCGTATTTTATCAGGATCGAAGAAATTCCCATGCTCTCAAGTGGGAAAGTCAACCGCAATGCGCTTCCTACACCCCAGGGAACTTCCGGAAGCAGCTACGCCCCACCAGAAAACGAAATTCAAATCCAATTGGTGAAACTTTTTTCCGATGTTCTCGGGCGGAATGCTCATAATGATTCTCCCATAGGTATCGACGATAGTTTCTTCGATATGGGAGGACACTCCCTGAATGGTATGATTGCCATATCCAGGATTCATAAGGAATTTAATGTAAAACTGGTGCTGGAAGACTTATTCGAAGCACCCGATATCCGCCGCTTATCAACCCGTATCCTTAATTCTTCCGGCGACCGGTTCCAATCCATTGGGAAATCCGAATTAAAAGAATTTCATCCTGTTTCATCCGTTCAAAAACGATTGTATTCCATCGCTCAAATGGAACTCCAGAGCATCGGTTATAACATGCCCGATCTCTTCATGCTTCACGAAAAACCAAAACTGGAAAAATTGGAAAACGCATTTAAGGAAATGATAAATAGACATGAAAGTTTCAGGACATCGTTTCAAATTATTATGGATGAGCCTGTCCAGATAATTCATAAAACCGTTCCTTTTGAATTGGAATACCTTGAAATTAATACCGGTAATAACATTCTTACAACGTCTGCAACAAAAGGCGATGATCATCGTTATTCCAATTTTCTTAATCGCGTTTTCGTTCGTCCCTTTGATCTGTCTCAAGCTCCATTAATACGCGCCGCTATTATAAAGGATTCTCTCCCCCAAAAGGAAGAACGATACCTCCTGGCAGTCGATATCCATCACATTATCTCGGATGCCATTTCATTTGAAATTTTTAAAGAAGAATTAATCTCTATCTATCAATCTCAGGTATTACCCCCCCTCCCATTTCAATATCGCGATTATACCGAATGGATGGTCACACAGATAGGAAGCGAGAAACGAAAAGCTCAAGAAAATTACTGGCTAACTATGTTTTCCGGTGAAATACCCCAGTTGGCTCTTCCCCTGGATTTTACACGTCCCCCTGTACAAAGCTTCAAAGGAAAACGGATTTCATTTGAAATCAATAAAGAGCAGGTAATTGAACTAAAAAATATCGGGAAAGAATGGAACGTAACTCTTTTCATGATGTTAGCCGGCATACTGAATATCCTGCTTGCCAAACTCAGCAACCAGGATGACATCGTTATCGGTACTCCTGTTGCCGGACGCCGCCATCCCGATATCCAACACATTATCGGGATGTTTATCAATACCCTTGCCATCAGGTCTTACCCGACCCCTGAAAAACCTTTTTCTTCTTATCTGAAAGAAATAAAAAAAATCATACTCGATAGCTTCGAAAACCAGGAATATCCTTTCGATGAACTGGTAGACCATATTGTAATGAACCGTAATACCGGAAGAAACCCGTTATTTGATGTCATGCTTGTTTTACAAAATGTCGAAGCCCGGGAAATAGATAATAAAGAGTTGAAACTAACGCCATGCCCTATTGAAAGCTTCATCTCCAAATTCGATCTCACCTGGACCGCAAAAGAAGCAGATAACCGGTTAATGTTTGAAATTGAATATGATACCAAACTGTTCAAGCCTGAAACCATTATAAAATGGGCGTCGTATTTCTCCACCATTATAGACGAAATTTTAAAAAACCCCCATATCCCCATTTCCGCCCTCAACATCCTCTCTCAGCCCGAAAAACAACACATTCTCGAAATGTTTAATCCCTCTTTCACCCCTTACCCCGTAGATAAAACGCTTTCTACCTTGTTCGAAGAACAGGTAACCCGAACTCCCGATAGAATTGCTCTTGTTGGAAGACAATCGATTCAAGGAAACAATAGTTCCATTACTGCCGGTCACGAGGAAATCCTTCAAATTTCATATAGCCAATTAGATGAAAAAGCAAACCGGATCGCTCGCCAATTACTGGAACTTGGTGTACAACCCGATACCATTGTGGCAGTAATGGTAGAACGCAATATAGATACCATCATTCATATTCTGGGAGTATTAAAAGCCGGTGGAGCATATCTACCCATTGATCCCGATTATCCCCCCGATCGAATTAAATATATGATGGAAGACAGCCATGCAAAAATCCTACTCACTTCCAATTCTACACTAAACACAGCCCCCTTTCTTTTCCCAATCCCTCCAATCGTGCCCCATGTTTCCCCTCACCACCTTGCCTATGTTATTTATACCTCCGGCTCCACCGGGAAACACAAAGGCGTAATGATCGA